>SLGL01000345.1 GCA_007123785.1 Balneolaceae bacterium | reverse complement strand
CCTGCGGGCGGGTCATGTGGTAACGGGCAAATCTCTCAATTTGCATTTCAAACAGGTCCTGGGGATAGCGGAAATGATTTTCAAGGCCATCGGGAAGCTGATCGATTGATTTGAACATGTCGGGGAATATGTTCTGATACACTTTCAGCACAGGATCTTCCTCATCAACTACGTAGTAATCAACGGAACCGTGGTAGGCATCTACTACAATTTTTACTGAATTTCGGATGTAATTAATGCGGTCTCGGTGGGGCTGGGAGTAGGGGAAGTGTGTGGATGTTGTGTATGCATCCTGAATCCAGTAAAGGCTTCCATTTTTAAGTACCAGATACGGATCATTGTCAAGTTTCAGAAACGGGCTGATTTTATTGATACGGTCCTGAACACTTCTCCAAACCTGAAGACGGCTTTCATCGGTGATATAGTCTGAAAGAATTATATTAATATCGGCCATTTCCCAGGCAAACAGAAGTTTTCTGAAAAAATTACTGAACTGAATGCCGCCTTCTCCGTCGTAATGGATATACACATTATCGTCTCCCTCGGGGTAATGGAGTTCAGGTTCATTACTGTTTACGATATAATATCCAGAGCTGTGTTCACCATAGTAAATAGCCGGATTTTCCACCTGTAAGTCCGGACTTTCGGATACGGGCGGGATATTTCTGATCACGAGAGTCGGTTCACCCTGCCGGTTGGTTTCCGTTACCGGATTCATGACCAGGCCGTAGCCGTGAGTGTACACCAGGTGACGGTTTACCCAGGTGTCTGACTGGCTGGGTAGTGTACTGGCAATTTCCCGGGCAGAAAGCATCATCTGCCTAACGTTCCCATCAACAGTATATCGGTCATTATCAACAGAATAAAATTCATAGTAGGACCGGATTTCCTGTAACTGCTTGAATGTACCAATAAGAAGGCGGGGATCCCATAGGCGGATATTATCAATAGCGTCCTGATTATTTCGGATATCAGCGATGTTCAGGGTGTCATCGGCCAGGTATTCTATCTCATGTACATTGTGAAGGTTGAAGCCCAGTCGTGTCATTTCAATGTTGTTGGCAAGATATGGCGCTTCGAGCTGTAGTTCATTCGGTTCAACATTAAACTGCTGGACCACTCCCGGAATGATAACACGACCCAGAATCAAAACGGCAATGACTCCCACGCCAAAAAGAGGTACCAGTTTTTTCAGGTTCACCCATCGGCTGGCCATGAAAAGAATGGACAGAATGGCAGTGAGAATGAACAAAATCCAGATTGCGGGTAACTGAATGGTAGCATCGGTGTATCCGGCGCCAAAGACAAGGCCGTCGGGTTTATAGAGGAGCTGAAACCGGTCCAGGTAAAATCCCCAGGCAAGGAAACCAAGCCAGATTGCTATGTTGATGTATAAATGATTCATTACTTCCGGGGGAGCGTAATAATCTGTCAGAGACCTTACAGAAAGCAGCCCAGTGAAAATGTAACTTAATACCAGAATAGCTACGGTGAGGAATGAAATGGTAAGCAGTGAACTCTGCATGACCGTTAAAAACGGCAGCTGGAAAAGGTAAAATCCGATGTCACGCCCAAACATAGGGTCAGTTTCCCCAAATTCTACTCCGCTGATAAACCGAAGAGATTCGTCCCATCGAATGATAAAGCTCAGCGCAAAAAGCAGTGCCATAACCAGTGCAGCGACAGTAAAAATCTGCTTGATACGTTTATTGGCAAAATCAGAAGTGAGATTAATATTGACTCCCTGGAGAGGTGAGCCATGCAGGTTGGCATGTTTTAGTTGTTCTGCCAGGTGGCGGAAATTCAGGGTAAAATATACGGCAGCAATAATAAAAGCACCGATAATCAGTGCAAGCTGGGTTCCCCGAAGCACCCAAAATACTCTTGAGTATCCCAATTCCTTGAGCCAAAGCCATTCAAAGATCGAGCTTGATGAGATTGAAAGAAGAATGAGAGGAATGGCAATAAAGAGAAAAACTTTTATCAGGCGTGATGACATAGAGAAACCAATTTAAGTATGATTGCATAAAATACGAATTCCCATCGTCAAGCTCGACAAAATCTGCATGGAATTCATTTAGGTTTAGACCTTTTATAAGGAACAGAAAAATTATCTGTTGGAAAAGCTGCTGACCCTCGTTTCCTGCAGTTTAATATCAAATGCACCCTGTAACATTAAAGCATTTTCAATTGGCCCGATGGTACCTTCATCAAAAGGATCCTGGGTGTGTTTTCTGTCCAATTGAAAGGCCAGTTCGAAATCTCCACGCAAAACCTCTTCATCAGACGTGGTAATGTAGAAATTTCCACCCGAAACCGTAAAATTGTAATCGATATAAAGAAAGCTGTTTTCATCTGCAGGGTCGAGATTGTCTTCTCGGTATTCGGCATAAAGTTCTACATGCAAACGGCCATCGTCATCAGCACTTAGATCAGGGTTTTGGGTCACACCAAAATTACCACCTCTTGGCCACTCACGATAACGCTGTATAGATAGCTGAAAATATTTCTGAATTGCGCGGTTATCTACAGTATCGTTATCGGAAGCAAAAAAGATAGCTTTTACACTGTTTCCACTGTTTTCGGTTTTCCATTCAACAGACAGGTCAAAATTAGAGGGAGTGATATGATCATCAAACTCCCCGGAAAGGCGAAGTTCATAGGGTCCGTTCTCAAGGGTATCTTCACCCGGTTCTTCATCATAAAAAAGACACCCTGGCACAAATAATACCAGTGCCAGTATGTAAAAAAATGACGGGGGTCTGTAGGACATATTTATTACTCTGAACAGTGCTCTTAAAGACGTTTTAAACTACGCATTTATTTTGAACAAAAATATTCTCATTTAGTTGTGAACAGGAGGCTTCGTTGTCGAAAGGATATATTTTATAACATACACAGCAGTTCGGTAAATGCCTGTAGAAATTAATATTTTAAGTTCTGATGTATGAACGTAAACGAAGTTTTAATGAAAGAAAAAATAAGAGAATGTCCCGGTTGTGCTGTTGAAGTGGATGCTGGTTCCGATGTGTGTCCTATTTGCGGTTACGATTTTCCGAAACAGCCCAAATCGATTAAAATAGCTGTATGGGTGTTTATTTTTTTGATGTTGATGTGGGTATTCTTTTGATCCTTTTTACTCTGTTTTTTCTTTGATTTCCTTCAGTAAGTCCGGTTTATCTGAAAAAATGCCAAACGCTCCCATCCGGATAAATTTTCTCATCTGCCGGGGTCTGTTCACTGTGTATATTAAAAAGGGATGATTGGTTTGGCGGAGTTCTTCAACCCAGCTTTTTTTTATCTCCCGGCGGCTGCAGTGGAAAAAATCGGCCCTGTACAGTTTCAGGAGTTCAGAAGGAGATAAACCGTTAGATGTTTTTTTATAATAAAGCAGGCCGGTGGTCAAGTCAGGTGCGATCTCTTTAAGACGTTTCAGTGCTAAGTAGTGAAAACTGGAAATCAGCACGCTATTCTTCATGTTATAGGATTCTGCCAGTTCTATTACTTTCTCCTCTATACCCCGGCCAGGCTTCTCTTCAACAGCTCCCGGTTTAATTTCGATGTTAAGCAGGATTTTGTTCTTTGCCCACTCCAGAACTTCTTCCAGCAATGGAATTTTTTCACCTTTAAACCGGGAAGAAAACCAGCTTCCGACATCCAGTTGCTTAAGATCACGGACCGTATAAAAACTGACAATACCACTGCCGCTGCTTTTTTTATCGAGTGTACTGTCATGAAATACGACCGGCACACCATCTTTAGAGAGTTGAACATCCAGTTCAATCATTTCGGCTCCCATCTGGTGTGCGAGTTTAAAAGCAGACATCGTATTTTCCGGAGTATCATAACTGGCACCCCGGTGGGCAATTACCAGAAAAGGTTTGTTAAACGGCCGGATTGAGATATGATCGGACAAGGATTATAACTTTTTAATGGGTGAATTTTAAAAGTATACTTTTATTGAGCCGATTTTCAAAAGGCGAATCAGGCTTACTCAAACCATATTTATTAAGTTTCTCTGTTTAAAGCGGAATTTAGATATTTAATTTCACAAAGTGATAAATATCAATTTCTTAAGAATTTTAGTTAGTATAAAAAAATGTTGAAGATTTCCGGCCTTGAATCAATTGGCGGGAACACCTGTTCTACGAAGCCTCGGCGTAGTTGAAGGGTGGCTGGTGGGTGACGTATTAAAAAATTTCATCAGCGACTGGTACTAAAAAAAATCGTTTAAACATAATCGGCCTTGAAATTTTTCCGTTGCCCGACAGCGCCCGCCGCCAATTGATTCACCGCCTTGAATTTTTGTCCAGTTTTGCTGGTCCCGAACACTTTCGGGATGTTTCAAGACAAAAGAAAAAAGATTTTATTAAGGGGAATGTTTAAAAATGGGGTCACTCCTCTCAATAATAAGATTGCGCTTTCAAAGCCTGATTCGGTATCTTAATGCTTTTGTACCTTTTGCGGTAAAAATATTACAATAAAGTGCCTCGTTTAACCCAGGTATCTCACCAAGAGATCCGGGTTAATGATTTCTGATAAATGGCACTTTGTGGCTAAACGCAATTATTAAGCAACTGAACCAGAATACATGGATTTTTCTGCAATTTTCGCTCAGCATAAGACGCGGAATCTTTTTTTTGCAACCATCAGTTTTACCTACGCTTTTGTCATCTATTTTATGACGGTGGCTCCAACAGCGTCCTTTTGGGATCCTGCCGAATATATAGCCATATCTCACACACTGCAGGTAGCACATCCGCCCTGCTCTCCATTTTTTGCCCTGGTCGGACGTGTGGTTTCGATGTTTATTCCCCCTGATTATGTGGCACTGAGCATAAATATGATCAGTGTAATCGCTTCCTCTTTCACCATCATGCTGCTTTATCTGATTGTAGTGCGACTCATTGAGGAGTGGAAGGGGCCGGCAGACGAGATGAATTTTATGGATTTGGCCGGGTTGTATGGAGGAGGTGTAATTGCAGCTCTTGCATTTACCGTTACTCACACCCAGTGGTTCAACGCTGTTGAAGCCGAAATGTACGCTTCCTCAATGTTTTTTACCGCCCTGGTAGTCTGGATGGCTCTCCGGTGGTCTGCCTATCACGATCAGCCCTATTCTGAAAGGTGGCTCATTCTAATCGCTTACATTTTCGGGCTTGGAATTGGAGTTCATTTGCTGAACCTGCTTGCACTTTTCTTCGTGGCAATGATTGTTTATTTCAAAAAAATAGAGTTTTCGATTCAATCATTCCTGATTTTAATGGTGGTGTCGGTTCTCGGATTTCTGACCATCTATCCGGTAACCATCATTCTGATTCCAACCTTCGCCGGGCAGATTGGGGGAATGACCTACGGACTCATTGGACCAATCACTTTCGTTGTTCTGTTTGTGGCT
>SLGL01000236.1 GCA_007123785.1 Balneolaceae bacterium | reverse complement strand
TTAAGGAAATTGTGGAAGAAGTTTCCGAAAAAGACGAAGTGAAAAGCCGCATTCTTCCAAATAAAAATGATCAAATCTACTTAAAGAATCGGGCAAAAAAGCAGATAGAATCAGAAGTAAAGGGTAGTTATTTACAACGCAATATGTTTGATAAACTCAAAGACCCAATGTACGTGGACAAAGGAGGGATAATTTCATTGATGGGGAATAGTATCATTGATAGAGTCATTGGTAAAGAACCTCATGATAACAGGTACTAATGCTATTTGATCTCAAAAATTTTAAGTGCAACACGATTAAATAACCCTGAAGGGGCTCCGGGTTTCGGTCAAGTGTGATAGCTTTGGAAATTTTTCAGAAGTGTTACCGTGGCGAGGAGTTCACAAAAAAGGAAGTAAATCGTACCATCCTCTGAATGAAGAATAGGTACCCTCCCCGTCCGGTGTGTATCAACAGAGAGAGCCGCTGACCGGCTGCTGAATATAAATGCAAACAATTCTGCTAAAAACCTTTAATTTATGAACCGATTTAGCCTTTTTATCTTCGCCTGCCTGTTTTATTTGATTCTGGCTTCATGTGCTGAACTCTCCACGAAAGAGATGGATCTCTCATTTACCACAGAAGAAGGCAGAGGAATGCTTCAAACCGATGCCGAACTCTACCAGGCTGAATTATTTCAAAATGGCCGGCAGGGAATGCGTTTTGACATTCCCTATACGGTCACAAATACTACAGAAATAGCGGTTTATATGATCGGATGCCGGCAGCCGTCTGCCCCGGTGCTTCAAAAAAGAGACGGCGAGGAGTGGGTTACAGCGTTTAGTGCGGTTGAACAACATTGCCTGAGCCCGCCCTTTATCCTTGAACCGGGCGAACAGCGCCGGGATACGCTCCAGGTTTACGGTTTTTTTCCGGGGCAAAATATATACCCGGAATTTCTGACGGATGTTGAAGGAACATACCGGCTGAAAAAAAGGATCTATTCCGATCCGGATACATTTGAGAATTCAGGAGAGTGGAGTAACCATAAACTGGACCCGGAGCTGAGAATCTCCAACACATTCCAAGTAAAGAAGAAATAGCTCCGGTCGGTTGTACCTGCAACGTTCATTCATGTGGTTTACAGACCCATCAGGAATTCCTGATTACGGCTGGATGATCCCTGTGAAAATGGGCATCATAAAAACTGCACCCGTTATCGACAAAAAATTCCCTTGCTCCCAAAAATGATTTCCACCCGTTATTGTTTTATATTGCGGCATTATGGATTTAATGAGAGGTTTTTGCTCAGTACATGTCACATTTTAAACTCCACTCCCCGTGGGAACCGGCCGGAGACCAGCCAAATGCCATCCGGGAATTGACCGAAGGGATTCATCAAAACGATAAATTTCAGACGCTGCTCGGAATCACAGGTTCCGGGAAAACCCGCACCGTGGCCGGGGTGATTGAAAATGTGCAGAAACCTACCCTGGTGATGAGCCACAACAAAACGCTGGCCGCCCAGCTCTATCGCGAGTTAAGCGACTTTTTCCCCGAAAACCGCGTGGAATTCTTCATCTCCTACTACGACTATTACCAGCCCGAAGCCTACCTCTCCGCCCAGGACAAATACATCGAAAAAGACCTCTCCATCAACGAAGAAATTCAGCGCCTTCGGCTGCGGGCGACCAGTTCGCTGCTCTCGGGCCGTCGCGACGTGATAATTGTCTCCTCGGTGAGCTGTATTTACGGCATCGGGTCACCCTCAGAGTACGAAAAACTGATCATCCACCTGGAAACCGGGATGGAAATTCCGCGCAATACGCTGCTCTACGACCTTGTGGATCTCCACTACAACCGAAATGACCTGGACTTTACACGGGGCACCTTCCGTGTGCGTGGTGATGTGGTGGATCTCTACCCTGCCTACTCCGAAGAGGGACTGCGTGTATCTTTCTGGGGCGATGAAGTGGAAAAACTGGAAATTTTTGATGTGGATTCCGGAAACATTATCGAAGAAATTGATGAATTCCGCGTCTACCCCGCCTCGCATTATGTAACCACCAAAGAACGGCTGGATGAGTCGATCGAACAGATTCGCGAAGAGATGTACTGGCGGGTTGAAGTGCTCCAAAACGAAGAAAAGTTTCTCGAAGCCAAACGCCTGGAACAACGCACGCTGTTTGATATCGAGATGATGCAGGAGATCGGATACTGTTCCGGTATTGAAAACTATTCCCGTTATCTGAGTGCCAGAAAACCGGGTGAGCGCCCCTACTGCCTGATGGACTATTTCCCCGATGACTATCTTCTCGTGGTGGATGAGAGCCATCAGACCGTTCCGCAGATCGGGGCGATGTACGGCGGCGACCGGTCCCGTAAAATTGAACTTGTGGAACACGGTTTCCGGCTCCCATCAGCTATGGATAACCGCCCCCTCACTTTCGATGAATGGGAAGGCATGATCAACCAGGCCATTTTTGTGAGTGCCACACCCGCCGATTATGAATTGGAAAAATCTGACGGGGTGTATGTGGAGCAGATTATCCGTCCAACCGGCTTGATGGAACCCGAAATTGAAGTACGCCCCCTCTCCTCCCAGGTGGATGACCTCCTTGATGAAATCCGTCTCCGGGCTAATAATAATGACCGGATTCTGTGCATCACCCTTACCAAGCGGCTGAGTGAAGAGTTGAGCGAATACCTGAAAAATCTTGGAATTTCTGCCGCATACATGCACAGTGAGCTGGATGCGATGCAGCGCGTGGAAGTGCTCTATAAATACCGCCGGGGAGACTTCAAGGTACTGGTCGGTATTAACCTTTTGAGGGAGGGGATCGACATTCCGGAATTGAGCCTCGTTGCGATCATGGATGCTGATAAGGAAGGTTTCCTTCGGTCCGAAACATCACTGTTCCAGATTGTGGGACGTGCGGCCCGGAATGTTGAGGGGAAAGCCATTCTTTATGCGGATAAGATCACCAAGAGTATGCAGAAAGTGATCGACGAAACGAACCGCCGCCGGGAGATTCAGAGAAAATATAATGAAGAGCACGGCATCACCCCGGAAACCATCCGCAAAGAGCTGAAACCTCTGGTGGATCCCGCACTAATTTCCACGCAGGACTTTACCCTCGATTCCACACAAAAGGAAGAAGATGACTATCTTGAAGTAGTGAAAGTGGCCGATGAGGGCGTCCGGTACAAAGCCAGTCCGGCCATGAAAGAAGTTACGTTTGAGAGTAAAGAGAAGTTCCTCAAATACCTTCGCGATTCGATGTTTCATGCCGCCAAAAACATGGAATTTGAGGAAGCCGCGCGGATTCGCGATCAAATTGCTAAATTAGAAAAAGAACTCTGAATGATTCGTTACCCATGAGCAAAATAGACTTTTTGAAAACCTTCATTAAAGACCGTGATGTGGCTTCGGTCACACCCACTTCTCAGCACTGTGTAAAAAAAGTGTGCACCAATATCGATTTTACCAAAGATTTTACCCTCGTGGAGTACGGCCCGGGGGATGGAGTTTTTTCGAAATATCTGGTCAATAAAATGTCTCCCGATTCCCGCCTGATTCTGATTGAATCAAATGAGGATTTTGTGACTCATCTGAAAGAAACGATCAGGGACCCCAGAGTAGAGATTCACAACGTCCTGGCTGGTGATGTGGAAACTGTCCTGAAACCGGAAGAGATCGGAAACATCGACTATGTGCTGTCGGGTATTCCCTTTTCATTTCTGAAAAAAGACCGGAAAATTATAGTACTCCAAGCTACCAAACGAATATTGAAAGATGGTGGCCTTTTTCTCGCCTATCAGACCAGCGGACACCTGAAAAAACCGGTAATGGAAGTATTCGGAAACCTTGAAACCGAACGTGAAATACTGAACCTGCCACCCTACCTGATCTACCGGGTGGTGAAGAATGAGTTTAATTAGTGAGTATCAAGTAGCAGGTATTGAGACTGTGCAATTTTTTACAATGAGATAACCCAAAAAAAGGGGCTATCCCATTCTAAGATTTACAAAATCACTCTACTGTGATGTCAACGATCAAATGACGGGAAAACGCGCAATGTTTTTTCTTCATAAAGGCTGCATTATTCCATTCTTACTGCCATTGGTGATAAGGAAACATTGCGGGTTTCTTGCGAAACTTCATTCTTGACACAACACCATTTGATACTTTAAAAAAATGAACCCCTCTGAAAAAAAAATCATCCCCCCGGAAATACTGCTGAACGGGTACCGTCAGGGAATTTTTCCGATGAGTGAATCCAGAGAGGATAAAAGTGTGGGCTGGTATTCGGCACGGAGACGGGGAATTATTCCGATGGATAGGTTTCGGATCTCCAAAAATGTGAAGAGAATCATCCGCCAGGAGCGATTTGAATGCCGGGTTAACACCTGTTTTCGAACGGTAATGGAGGCGTGTGCCGACCGCGACTCTACATGGATTTCGGAACTGATCATCAACTCATTTGAGGTTCTGCACCTGGCCGGACACGCCCATTCGGTGGAAATGTTTGATGAGAAAGGTCAACTTTCCGCTGGTCTTTACGGTGTATCACTTGGAGCTGCTTTTTTCGGTGAATCGATGTTTAAACACGTAAAAGAAGCCGATAAAGTGGCCTTGTGGCACTGCCATCAGATTCTTCAGCAAAACGGTTTCGAACTGTGGGACACCCAGTTCTACAGTGATCACCTCTCTCAATTTGGCTGCATCGAAATATCATCAGAAGAGTACGAGGAACGGCTTGAACTTGCCCTTCAAAAAGAAGCCGATTTTAGAATCTGACAGTTTATTAACCAGCCTCTTTATTTAAGGTTTCCAGATTCACTTACCTGGCATCTTGAACTACTGTCATATCAACGATCAATTGACGGGAACCCGCTCCATCTCATCCCGGATGAGGAGTTGGAACTGGATTCCAGCTATTGATTTGCTCCATTAACTCATTGAAGCCTGCCAGCCGCGGCCAGGTAGCCACGCCGTCCTACCGAAGATTGTGGAGCCAGGTGGTTAAAGTAGTCTGGATTCGAGGCGATGATGCCGATCAATAAGCCCGTGGAGCAGGCGTACCGGGTGATCCGGGGCCACCATATCGTCAAGGGAGTTCATAAAGGTGAGTTGGCTGCGGTCAGCGGGGATAATCGATGGCATTGTACAGGTGATTATGTAGTTAAATATCGTACATCAAGATACTAATATTAATTTACTTATGGTATAATAAACCATTCAATAAAAAGATTTTTTTACAGCCTCTCAAAGAGGGGAATAGGCCGGAGTCCAAGGATCTCCCTGAACCAACTCGTGATCGAAAAAAGGAGATCCCTCCACTCGCTATCGCTCGGTCGGGATGACAGGGAGCAGTGGGTAGTAACCAAGGCGGCGTGGCAGAGAAGCCCCTTTATCAACCTCCGGC
>SLGL01000114.1 GCA_007123785.1 Balneolaceae bacterium | reverse complement strand
ACAGGACGGATTGTTCTGCACAACGAGATTCCGCAAATTTCTGTTAGAACTCCCGGTCAGGTTCGGATTCGCTGATCAGTGGTGATCATCCAGAGTATAGTCGATCTGTTCTATGAGATTTTCACACGCTTCATCGTAAGAGTCCCCGTCAGCGGTAAGCATTAATCCTTTGCTGTTTTTCCCGACCACCTGTACGGCACCTTCCACCCGCTGGGACCCACCGCTTAGTGAAAACCCTCTGTATCCCTGTCCTTTGAGAATATTAACCCGCTCCTGTAGAGTAGATTTAGGATTGAAATCATCTGGAAACATGGCATCCTCCTTCGATTATTTCCTCTTCTTGTTTACATATAAAATACGAAAAATGGTTCTTCTGTGCAGGAATCTCACCTATAATTATCTCTCTATTTTCGTTTGTCTTTGATATAGATAGCTTTTGAATGTCCTTCACCGGTTTTCCGCTCCTCTAATTCGAAAAGCTTCATGGCGCTCAACAGTTCACCCAGTTTCCGATAACCGTAATTTCTGGGATCAAACCCCGGAGATTGTTTAGCAATATAACTGCCCACTGGAGCAAGATGTGCCCATCCGCTTTCATCTGATGATGCATCTATCGCATTTCGAACCAGGTTAACCAGTTTGGTATCCTGCTTTAGCTGGTTGGCAGGCTTCTGTTTACGTTCTTCTTTTTCCTCGTCTTCCTTGGCAAGCACTTCCGTGTAAATAAACTTGTCGCAGGCTGCCACAAATGGATCGGGGGTTTTCTTCTCGCCAAAACCATAAACAACCAGCCCTGATTCCCGAATACGGGCAGCAAGTTTGGTAAAATCGCTGTCGCTGGAAACCAGGCAGAATCCATCAAACCGGCCGGTGTAGAGCAGGTCCATCGCGTCTATAATCAGTGCGCTGTCGGTAGAATTTTTTCCTTTGGTGTACCCAAACTGCTGAATGGGCTGGATGGAGTATTCGAGCAAAATATCTTTCCACCCGCGAAGCTGGGGCAGGGTCCAGTCGCCATAAATTCGCTTCACGCTGGCCGTTCCATATTTGGCAACTTCAGCAAGCAGGTTTTCTGTTATTGCCGGTTGGGCATTATCAGCGTCAATAAGTATGGCAAGTTTTTGAGTGCTTTCAGTATCCATTCTATTCTCAGTGATTATTTTATGGCCATAAGGTAAGTAAAGCAGAGAACAAGTATACCGAGCACCTCACAACTTATTGGAGGGCATGAAATATCGGTACACTTCAGGTTGATTTTAAGATGTGGCTGAGATTCAGTTTATGAATGGGGATCAGGTATTTGTTTGAAAAAACATCCTTTTGAATACCCAGTAAACCCGTGCCTCTAAAGTCAACCACACAGTAATTATCATGGGCATTTACAACTTCACCGATTCCATAATATTCCGGCGAGGGGCCATAGTAAACCAGATCTCCAAGTTGAAGAGTGTTTGATGCTCGTCGGTGATAGGGGTATATGACGGGGAGCAAGTCAAGCCGATATGAAAGTCGCCGGTTCTTTGTTGCCATTTCGGGTACTGCTTAATGGAATATAATTTCGCGTTCGTTTTTACCAGTTGCAGTTAGAGTTATCTGTTTGGAATGAGGCGGTAACAATTCTGAAATTCTTTCAGGCCATTCGACAATGCAAACGCCATCTCCATAAAAATATTCTTCAGCTCCAATTTCAAGAGCTTCAGTATAATGTTCAAGCCTGTAACAATCAAAATGATAAACGGACAGATTTCCATTGTATTCATTAATAATTGTAAAGGTTGGGGAAGATACCACATCTGCATCTAAACCAAAAACCTGAACAAATCCGCGTACAAACTGAGTTTTCCCGGATCCAAGATTTCCTGAAAGGCAAACAACATCGCCCGGCTCCGTCTCTTCCGCAAACTGCCGGGCTATCTTCATCGTATCAGCTTCGCTGTGGCTGATCATCTTATTCATCTATTCAGCCCCGGGGTTTCATTGTGGCTACCGGCAATATCATCTCTTCCATCGAAGCACCTCCGTGCTGGAATGTATCGCGGTACCGGTTTTGAAATTTATTATAGTTATTGGGATACACAAAGAAGTAATCTTCCTTAGCGATGATATAACTGTTTGCCGGAGGATCTACCGGAAGCTGATAATAGTGAGGTTTATCGATATAAATAGCTGCGCTCTCCTGAGCTTTCAAATTTCGGCCATATTTGTAACGGAGATTTGTAGCGGCGTCTCTGTCGCCAAATACTTTAGTATCCCGCATCGACCGAACCGACCCATGATCAGTAGAAACCACAACGGTTACATCTTCATTTGCAAGCTCTTTGAACATCCTGAAAAGAGATGAGTGCTGAAACCACGTTTCGGTAAGAGAACGAAAAGCTGATACATCCGGAGCGAGCTGTTTCAAAACCTCGGAATCGGAGCGGCTGTGAACCAGCGTATCAACAAAATTATAGATAATAGTAGTGAAAGCCGATTGTGTATAGTTCGAAATTTTATCTGCAATTCTATTCCCATCTTCAGGCTGAATAATTTTCTCGTATTTCACCTGTTCCGGCAACTGGTTGCGGTGCAGATACTTTTTCAGCAATTCCTCTTCATGGCGATTCAGGGATGTTTCATCTTGTCCCATTTCCCACAAATCGGGATAACGTCGCTGAATTTCGAGCGGAAAAAGCCCTGAATAAATAGAATTCCTCGAAAATGGAGTAGCCGTTGGCAAAATGGAATAGTAAAAATCGGTATCGATTACATAATAATCATTCAGCATACTCTCAAAGAGCAGCCACTGATCATACCTCATGCAATCGATCAAAAAGAATACAACCGACTCCTTATTTTTTAAATGAGGAAAAACCTTTCGTTTTAAGAGATCGGGGCTGAGCGTGGGATGCTCATTTTCTTTACGCTGCAGCCAACTTCTGTATTCCAGTTTAATGAATCGGCCAAATGCCTGATTAGCCTGCTGAAACTGATCCTGCAATACTTGTTGCAGGGCATCGTCACTCGTTTCCAGGTTCAGATCCCAGTGAGTGAGTGTTTTATAAATACTGATCCACTCTTCCCAGCTTGTTTGCTCATTAAATTTGGAAGAAAGTTCATTGAAATTTTTCAGGTATGATTGAGCTGCTTTTTCGTTCTGAATACGCCGCTTGTCCAGAATTCTTTTGATGGTAAGTATAATCTGGTTTGGATTGACCGGCTTGATGAGATAATCGGAAATTTTGTTTCCGATGGCATCTTCCATAATTGACTCTTCCTCGCTTTTTGTAATCATCACAACGGGAAGTGAGGGACGAACACTCTGAATCTGTTCAAGCGTAGCCAGGCCATCCATGCCCGGCATCTGTTCATCCAGAAAAATAATGTCATATGTATTTTTCCTGATCAGAGAAACAGCGTCCTCGCCATTGGTCACAGGTGTAATTTCAAATCCTTTCCCCTCAAGGAAAATGATGTGTGATTTCAGCTGATCAATTTCATCATCAGCCCAAAGTATTTTATTCGACATGCTTCAAAATTAAAACGTTAATCATCCACCCATAACACGAATATTTGTATGGATTTGTATCATATATAAACCAATTCCCGCAATCCATTGTTATGCAGGTTTTTGATATAACTACCCGAACAAAATGAATATTTTACAATCTTTCAATTTCCGGGAAATCATCAGAGCGCTCTATTAAACGAACCATAAGATACTGAAAGCCAATTCGCATAAAAATTATACCTTCAATACGAATGTTAATTTTTTAAAATTCTGAATTCAATCTTCACAGCTTACAGTCTGATCAGTGGCTTGATCACTTCCAGGCGCCGCTCACCAATTCCCCGGACTTCAATTAATTGCTCTTTTGATGTAAACTCTCCGTTCTCCTTCCTCCATTCAATAATTCGTTCAGAAAATGCAGGTCCAATCCCCGGAAGTTCCTGAAGTTCTTCTTCATCCGCTTCATTAATATTGATCCTTTCCCCGTCCGTTGCCGGTTGTTCACGAGCAGTATCAGACTCAACCGTATCCGGAGTAACTGTTTCTGGCTGTAAAGCAGCCACCTGCACACCATCCGGCTCAGATTCATAGCGGGCTAAAATCTGTTCTTCTTCCACTCGCACCATCTGGCTTCTCGCTTCAAATACTTGTTCCAGTTCTGCGTAATAATCGGCATCAAAATTGACGTCCGGCTTCAATATTGCATTGTAACTGCTAAGAACCAGTAAAAAGGCAAAGAGCACCGATACTGCAATACGCTCACTTCGCTGCACTTCAAGTTTATCTAAAAAAAAGAATAATTTTCGTTTCATATCTGGCCTCATTTTTCTTGAAATTCTATTTTCCTGCCTGTTTCAACCGGCAGAATGATCAATCTCTTTATTAGAGTGAATATTGCTTCCGTATATTTATGAACCCGAAAAACCCATTTCCTTACAAATTTTTTTCTGATGACACCAAACTTTACTCAAATTGACGGAAATCGTGTGGCCTGGTATCAAACCGGCGAAGGAAAGCCACTCATTATTCTGCACGGATGGGGAAGTAGCTCAAACGTGATGATGCCATTGGCACAGCAGCTGGGCAAGAAGCGCACCTGTTACCTGGTGGATTTTCCCGGTTTTGGCCGCTCCGCCGAACCAAAAGAGCCCTGGAGTGTAGGTGATTATGCAGATTTGATCCGTGAATTTACAAACAAAACTCTCCCCGGTGCATCATTTGATCTTCTTGTACATTCATACGGTGGCAGAGTGGCAATAAAACTGCTTACAGACCCTGATTTTTCCGGGCGCTTCGGTAAGGTGATTTTTACAGGTGCGGCCGGACTAAAACCGAAACGGGGATTTACATTCTATCTGAAAAAATACACTGCAAAAACGCTGAAGCTTCCATTCTTGATATTACCATCCGGCTTGCGTGAAAAGGGACTGAAACGGCTTCGAAACACAGCTCTTTGGAAAAAACTGGGATCCTCAGACTATCAGAAGCTTTCTGGAGTGATGAGAGAAACATTTGTAAAATCGGTAAACGAGCATATGGATCACCTGCTTCCGCAGATCAGCCATGAAATTCTGCTCATCTGGGGCAAGAATGATATGGCTACACCTCTTGAACAAGGAGAAAGATTTGAAAAATCCCTGCCTGAAAGCGCCCTCATCGTGCTTGAAGATGCCGGACACTATGCATTTTTAGACAAGCCAAAACAGTTTGCGGCTGTTGTTCAAGCTTATCTCGATCCCGAAAAATAATGAAGAATCTGTGATTTTTTGCTACACCACCAGCTTATAACTGGTGCAGGTACCTTCCTCCTTGCCGTTCTTTTCGCATTCTTCTTTTTTTTCAAAACCACGGTTAGAAAACTCGAGGATATCACCTTTTTTGTTGGTTCTCCTCCATCTCCATTCGCCCTTTACATCCTGGTAAATT
>SLGL01000217.1 GCA_007123785.1 Balneolaceae bacterium | reverse complement strand
TAAGGGCTACCCTGATGCCGGTAAGGATTTTCCCTGTCAGTTCTTTACAGGCGGGTAAGAATCTCAATATTGTATGTAAATTAAGTAATTGTTTATAAAATTCTTAATGTTTTCCTTTGGGAGCCAGGTTGAAGATGAAGGGCTTTATTTATTTACTGGTGACTGTACCTGTATTAAGATATACATAGCTTAATCTTCATGAAGAAAACACACAGAAAGCAGAAGTTGGCTTTTATGAAGGTTCAGATAATCCAATCTGTTATTTACTGGCGTTTTCCATATCTTTACGCTTATCAAAATTTTACCGAATCGCAGTACAAAAATGATCGACAAACCCCACGATTATTGTGGCATATTTGGAGTTTACAATCATCCTGATGCCGCACTTCTCACCTATTACGGCCTGCACGCGCTTCAGCATCGCGGCCAGGAATCAGCAGGTATTGTTACAACCTATTATGATGACAGAAAAGGGCGTTATATTATGCCAATGCACAAAGATTTTGGTTTGGTGCTTTCGGTATTTGATGACCCCAAAATTATAAGCAGAGATCTCAGAGGGCGTTCTTCAATCGGCCATAACCGGTACTCAACGTCCGGTGCAGCCAAAAACCCGGCCAACATTCAGCCATTTCGCGTTCATTACAGAAACGGCAATCTGTCGATCGGGCATAACGGAAACCTCTCAAATGCAAGAGTGCTCAGGGAGCGATTTCGCGATGAAGGTGTACTGTTTCAAAGCACTTCCGATACCGAGCTGATTCTGCATCTGATTTCCCACAGCCGAAAAGAAAATCAGATTGGTCAGGTTCTGGAGGCACTTGAGCAGATAGAGGGAGCCTACTGCCTGGTTATTCTGACTGATGATAAGCTGATTGCCGTAAGAGATCCCAATGGATTTCGTCCGCTCGCTCTGGGTATGATCGACGGAGCGTTTACCGTTGCCAGTGAAACTTGTGCGTTTGATATCATCGGGGCTGAATTTATTCGGGATGTGGAACCGGGCGAAGTTCTGGTGATTGACCGGCACGCTACTAAAACAGAGGAGCTGCAATCCTATTACCTGGAGCCGCAGCCTGGTACCGAAACGAGCCAGTGTATTTTTGAATATGTCTACTTTTCGCGTCCGGACAGCAAAATTTTCGGGGAAAACGTAGATAAAATCCGCCGTAATCTGGGCAAGCAGCTTGCCAAAGAGTACCCCATTAATCAGGTTATTAAACGGCAGGAGGGAGACAAAAAACCGATTGTAATATCTGTGCCCGATTCGAGTAACACAGCCGCAATTGGATATGCACATGAAAATCAGAAACTCGGTTTCGATTGCAAGTATGATATTGGCCTGATTCGGAACCATTATGTTGGGCGGACATTCATTTCGCCGGGACAGAAATCGCGCGAACAAAAGGTCCGTACCAAATTCAATACTGTGCGTGGTGTTATTGAAGGGCGGTCGGTGATCATTGTGGATGACAGCATTGTTCGGGGAACGACATCTCGTCATCTGGTTGAGATGATCCGGGAGGCCGGTCCGAAAGAGATCCATTTTCTTGTCAGCTCTCCGCCCATTACGCATCCCTGTTTTTACGGGATGGATTTTCCAAGCCCCGACGAATTGATCGCCAACAAATTTAACAGTGATATAGCCGCCATTGCCCGTGAAATCGGGGTGGACAGCGTGAGTTACCTCTCTTCAACAGGACTTGTAGAAGCTGTAAAAGAGGCCAACGTTTCTAAACATTCCTACTGTACGGCTTGCTTTACAGGGGATTATCCTGTACCGGTTAATTTCGGTGTAGAAAAGGAAGAAAACGAAATTGTATAATGGCGTTTCAGCAGGCAACATTTATTACTTCCGCACCGGCACTTAGCGATTGTCCCGATGAAACCCTTCCCGAATTTTGTTTTGCGGGACGTTCTAATGTGGGTAAATCATCACTCATTAACCGTGTAGCAGGTAAAAAACGGCTCGCTCGTACCAGCAACACACCGGGGAAAACCCAGCAGATGAACTATTACCGGATTGATGACTCTTTCTATTTTGTTGACCTGCCGGGATTTGGTTTTGCTAAAGTGCCGCAAAAAGAGCGCGACCGCTGGGGACGTGACATTCAGCACTACCTGCTCAAACGAAATACTCTGAAATTGATACTCCACCTTGTGGATTCCCGCCACAATCCCACAAAACTCGACGAAGATTTTTTTTACTGGATGGCTTCCAATATGAAGCCGTTTGCTGTGGCTTTAACCAAATCAGACAAGCTTTCTTCTAACAAGTTGAGGACATCCGTTCGAAACGTTGAGAAGGTCTTGGCCGAAATGAATATTGAAGTACCCATCATACCATGCTCTGCCCAAACCGGAGCCGGTATGGAGGAACTTCAGGCCCTTATTTTAGATTTTGTAAACGATAAATAAACAAAACATAAATCAAACCGAAGATGTCTTTTAAAGTACTTCTGCTGGATAATGTAGATCCAATATGTGCCGATGAATTTAAAAAACGGGGGATTGAAGCGGATCAGCCCGCTAAACTATCTCTCGATGAACTGAAAGAAACGATCGGGGGCTATCACGCCATTGTTGTAAGAAGTGCCACCACCGTGAATGCCGACCTGCTGAAACATACCAACGGACTGCGTATCATTGGCCGCGCCGGTGTGGGAGTGGATAATATCGATATCGCTTCTGCCACTTCTAAAGGGGTGCTGGTTATGAATACACCCGATGGCAACACCATCTCTACAGCCGAACATACCTGCGGGATGATCATCGCACTGGCTCGTAATATTCCTCAATCGGTAGAACGTGTGAAAAGCGGGGGATGGGACCGGAAAAAATTTATGGGAACCGAAGTTCACAGCAAAAAACTTGGAATTGTCGGGCTTGGTAAAATCGGTTCCGAAGTGGCCCTCAGAATGAAAGAGTTCGGGATGGATCTATACGCCTATGATCCGTTTACCACACAGGAGCATGCCAGTAACCTTGGAGTGAAACTGGTTGATCTGGATGAACTCCTCGGCTTGTCCGATTTTCTTACGGTTCACACTCCGCTCACTGAAAAAACCAGAAACCTTATCTCACTGGCAAATGCCGATAAAATCAAACCCGGAATTCGTTTGGTGAACTGTGCACGTGGCGGCATATATAAAGAAGAAGATCTGGTACCGCTTATTGAAAAAGGTATTTTAGATGGTGTGGCACTCGATGTGTACACAAATGAACCACCTACTGAAGAGTTATACGAAGTACTGAAGCACCCGGCGATCATCTGTACACCCCACCTGGGAGCATCTACCGAAGAAGCACAGGAAAAAGTGGCTGTGCAGATTGCCAATCAGATTGCCGATGCTCTTGAAAATAAAAACTACAAAGGCAGCCTGAACAGTAAATCAATTTCACTGCTCACCAACAAAGAGGTGCAGCCTTATGTAGAACTGGCTGAGAAGCTGGGGCGGGTATCCGGACAAATCATGCCGAAAAATGCCAATAATTTTTCTTTTGAATATACAGGCCTCTGTACAAAATATGCTGATGTACTGACCGATGCCGTGCTGAAAGGCATGCTCTCACAGTATGTGGATGAGTCCGTGAACCTGATCAATGCCCGTCACTACGCCACTGAACGCGGTTTCAAACTGAGTGAAACCACAAAGAGCGAGGACAAAAATTACAATGATCTGATCACAATTCGACTGGGGGACAGCTCGGAATATAAGCAGATTTCTGCTGCAGTTTTCGGGCCCGGTGATTACCGTATCGTTGAAATCGATGGCTTCGGAATAGAATTGAGACTGGAAGGTGATATTTTGATGTACCAGAATATTGACAAACCGGGTATGCTTGCTTCTGTGGCCAGTACCCTTGCCGGCCAGAATATTAACATTGGTGCACTGAGCCTGGGCCGTGAAGGAAAGGGTTCAAACGCAATTACCGCCGTTATAGTCGATAAACAGCTCAATAACGAAGAGCTTCAAAGCATTTACGATCTCGATGGCGTGCACAACGTGAAGTACATTTCTCTGAGTTAATTTCCGATCATATCTCCGGGGACTCCATCCAATACCCCGGAGGTTTTATTTTCAAATCAGTTTATCCGATGCAATCCGGTGCGCAACTGTATGCCAGATCAAACCAACTCCGATCAGTACTAACCCGGATATCCATATTTTTGGTTCAATCCAGAATACGAGAAACAGGCAGCCAAAGAGTCCCAGTACAGGAATAATTCTCGGGTAAATCCGAAGCTCAGCGGGCATTATCAATGCAGAAAGGTTGGTGATGGAGTAATATATGAGCACTGTAAATGCACTGAACGACCATGTAAAAACCACGTCGCCGCTCAGAACGAGCAGACCAATGATCACTGAAGTTACAAGCACGGCAGGTACCGGGCTTTGTGTCTTTGGATTGATGCGAGACAATATTTCGGGCACATCCCTGCGGCGGGCCATTCCCAGCAGCACCCTGGAAAGTCCCAAAATCAGGTTTAGCAACACACCCATCATCGCCGTAATTGCCGCAATGGTTATAAACGGCCCGATAACCGGAACCGACAGCGCCTGTGCAACCATCATCAGCGGAGCGGCTTCTCCCTCCACGGTTTGGCCAAACGCATCGGCACCCATCACGGAAAGAGCTGTTAATGATACCAATAAATAAAGAATCACTATGATAGTCATTGTCAGGATGATCGCTCTGGGGATCGTTTTTTGGGGTTCTGCAACTTCCTCCCCAAGCGTGGCAATTCGCCCGTATCCGGTGTAGGCCACAAACATCAGGGCGGTACCGTAGAGAATTGAGCCCCCGGTTGTATCCGTGAAGGCATCCCGGATGGGTTCAACGGGTAAGCCGTTTATAAAAAAGGCGGTCACAACCAGAGCCAAAAGTCCCAGCAGAGTAATTGTGACGATCACCTTGTTGACCGTATTACTGCGGCTGATGCCACCTGATACCAGTATCGTCATCAGGGCCAGAATACCAAGACCCGACAGAATCAGCATTCCGGAGCCCGATTCGATATTGAATGCATAAAAAAGATAACCCGCGCAGCCCAGAACTGCTGTTGCTGCCGATGCGGATTTAGCTGTCATAAACATCCATCCGGCTGTAAATCCAAAATAAGGCCCCAGAAACCGGTAGCCGTATTCATACGTTCCGCCGCTAACAGGATGAGCCGCTGCACACTGTGCACTGCTAAGTCCGTTAAAAATGGCCAGAATAGCTGCTATTACGATTGCAATAATCACACCATTCCCGGAAATCTGAGTGGCAATGGCAATACTGACAAAAATCCCGGTACCGATGATCGATCCCAGGCCCATGAGAATGGCACCGGGGGTTTTAATACTTCGTTTGAGTTCGTTTTTCAAAATATTTGATTTAGCCCGCATTTCTCACACTAAAATTATTTGAAAACGATATGCACCTAATTGTTATCAACTTATAATTCAATATAAACTTTTTTA
>SLGL01000177.1 GCA_007123785.1 Balneolaceae bacterium | reverse complement strand
GATGCCCATAATAAACAGCGGGATCAATCAGAACGGCGCGGCCGGAAGCATCAAACAGGTAATTGCCGCCCCAGAGGTCACCGTGAAGCAGGGATGGTTTGCAAGCCGGCATGATGGAATCCAGGTTTGATGCCAGCCGTTCCCAGTGTTGAATCACCCCGGAAGGGAGTTTGCCCGAATCGACGGCCATTTTAATCTGAACATCGATTCTCTTTTCTGTGAAAAACGGGATCCAGTGATCGTATTGTCCGTTCTGCTGGGGAAGGCTGCCGATGTAATTGTCATATGCCAGCCCGAAATGTGCGCCGGTGTTTTGGTGAAGACGCGCCAGCTGGGCGCCGAATGCGAATGAATCCCCGCTGCGCCCCTCCTCAATCCACTCCAGGACGAGGAAACCCGGATTTTTATCCGTAAACGGTTCTGCGGTGATCACTCCGGGCACCTTCAGTCCGTCTGCGCCTTTTTGGAGTTCATTCAGTCCGTCAGCCTCCCGCTCAAAAAAATCGGCAGGTGCATCTGCCTTCCACTTCAGAAAAAGATCCCCCTGGTTTGTGGAGAGCTTGCAAGCCTGATTGATGCTGCCGCCTGAAACGGATTGGGTGGAATGTACGGAAATGGCGTATGTTTCAGTGAGGGTTGAGAGGATGGAATCGGGGAGCATCATGTTGAAATTTGAGAAAGGTCTACTTTTTGCGTTCGATCAGTTGTGTGTAAATTCTGATCTGGTTTTTCCGAAGATCCAGGATTCCTACTACTTCAATTAATGTTTTTTCATGGGTTGTTTTGAAGAAGTCTTGTTTTAAGATCTTTTAATGGGATGAAATCCGTTTTTCCGGATTCAATATTTTCCTTTCTTTTACTTAAAATTTCATTGTGCCAATCCGGTGAGTGGACAGCATCCGGTTCTGTAATAATGGATTCCCAAAGCAACTCAATCGCTTCTAAACGCTCCCGGAAACTCATTTTTTATTATAGATGTTTTAGTAATCATACAAAAAATATAAACGATAATGTTTTCAATGACAAACCCATGAGTTTGACGTTTGCGTATCTGTCATATAAAAGACAGATGGTTTTTACCATCTGATCTTGATGAATTCTGATGTCAAATTTATCAGAAAAGGATTGGTGGAATTGGGTGTGGAGATTATACTCGCATGAATATTTTTCAGGTAGAGGATATTCCGAACCAGAGTTTTTCTAAGCATTTGTAACCTTTCACCGTTTTATCGCATCTAACATACACAAACCAAAAAACTGACTTTCAAAAAAAATCAAAATTATGGGCGAAATTATTTTTACAATCCTGTTTCTGGCTTTTCTGATCGTTGCTTTCCTGGCCTGGTATTTTACACATAAAACCAGGGAAAAAGAGAGGCTGATTATGCTGGAAAAAGGCATGGAACTTCCAGAATTATCAAATGGCTGGCAGTTCAATTTTCGGTTTCCATGGCTGAAAGCGGGATTTGTAATTACCGGTATCGGCCTGGGCCTGCTTGTTGGCACAATTGCTGAGAATATAACAAGTTTTCGGGGGGCGGCACTTGAACCTGTTATGATGCTTCTGTTTGGCGGAATCGGAATGATCATTGCGCATTATGTTGACAAAAAGGACTAATAGGAATTGTTCATGCCGGAACGCTATGTAAAACAAGTACTGGACGGCGACAAAGATGCATTTCGGTTTATTATTCGACAGTTTCAGGACAGTGCATTTACGCTGGCTGTATCTATTACCAAAGAGGAGTTCGCCGCAAAAGATGCAGTGCAGGCTGCCTTTGTAAAAGCATATACCCGGCTACGCACGTTTGAGCGAAAATCATCTTTTAAAACATGGTTTCACCGAATTGTTGTAAATGAGGCATTTCAGGTAATGAGGAGTCAAAAACGCCGGCAAAAACTTTCTTTTGCCTTGAAGGCAGAAAGAGAGGGATTATCCAGAAATACCAATCACATAGAACAGAAGACTGACGACGATCATCTGAGGTTTTACATCCGCGAGGCGATGAAGGGGCTTACCGCAAATGAAGCTCTTGTCCTTCAGTTGTTTTACCTGGAGGAGTACAGTATCAAAGAGACCGGGCAGGTCACCGGCTGGTCGGAGTCAAAGACAAAAGTGCTTTTGCACCGGGCGCGAAAAAAGCTGAAGCAAATCCTTACCGAATCCTATAATATCCAACCGGAAAATTTTTTCGAATGAACAACCTGAACGAAGAAAATCAAATCAAAGAACTGCTGGGCAAAAGCAGATTAAAAATGCCTTTTCCCGATTTTGAAGATGATGTGATGATGCAGATTGAACTCGAAGAGTCGCTGCGAGATGCAACCCGCTCCGGCGTAGCCTGGTCATGGGTGTTCTTTATTTCTGGAACGGTCTTCGGAATCCTGCTAACGCTGTTGATCCCGCAGATTGAAATCTCTTTTTGGGGAATGGATTCCGGGGAGCTGAATCTGTTGTTTCAGGTTGGATTTTGCCTGTTTGTGCTGCTCCATCTTGAAAAGTTAATCGGCCTTACAAGATCAATTGTAATTGGCGACAGGATGAAAAGGGCTGTAGCCAGTTAAGAGCACAAGATTTCATTATTTCTTTTATCTGAGAGATTTCAGCAGCAAGAAACTACTTCAGCTCTTATCCATCTCCTTCTATTCTTTCCTCCAGTTCATCGAGCAGTGCCTCGCTGCTTCGTTTCAGCACATCAAACACATTCTTAAAGCCGTCCATGCCGCCGTAGTAAGGGTCTGGGACGGCACCGTCTCCGGGTTGAGGGTCAAAATCACGCATCAGCCTTATTTTTTCGGAATGGATGCTTCTGGAATCGAGCCGGTTGAGGTTGCTGAAATTTTCGTGGTCCATCGCCAGAATCAGGTCAAACTCTTCGAGATCGGGCATTTCAAAGCGCCGGGCTTTTGAGTGGAGTTTCACCCCGTGTTGGTTGGCAACAAACTGACTTTTGCTGTTGGCAGGCTCACCGATATGATAAGCCGAGGTTCCCGCTGAATCGATATAAAACCAGGATTGAAGTCCGCGTTCATTCACAAGGTGCTGAAAAATACCCTCGGCAGTCGGGCTGCGGCAGATATTACCGAGGCAGACAAAACAGATTCGGAAGGGATTGTCTTTGGTGATTGGACGATTCATATATAATTTTTTTTGATGATCTGTTCTTGCTAATGTAAAAATAAGGCGTAACGCAGATATCTCACAGTAAATATACTTAATGATGTCTGATTTATTGAATTATGGTCTTTTATGGTTCAACTTTTGAATTTTGGTGGGATGTCCGGCTCAGGGCTGTGGATTGTAGGTATAAGATTAATAAATCATTAATAATCAAGTATGTGAGATTAATTATTAGGATCTGGAGGAACAGACATTATCCGGTTTTATTTTTTCAGGATGAGAAAGTAAATAATGATATTTTTGAGAATCTCTCTATCTTCATGGCTTTTATATTCATACACGGAGTGGAAAAGTCTGACCGTCACAAAGTATTTAGATTGCGTAGCTTTTCGTATATTTAAGGCTTACTTGTAATTTTTTGAAAATGAACCACAGTGTTCAATATGGCTAATAAGTTTAAAGAAGTTAAACAGCTGGCATACCCCAAAGCGGAAGTTGAAATCCTGAACTGGTGGAAAGAAAACAAGATTTTCGAGAAAAGTCTTGGCACCCGCAGTGATGGAATCCCGTTTACGTTTTTTGAAGGGCCGCCTACCGCAAACGGCAAGCCGGGCATACACCATGTTATGGCCCGTACCGTGAAAGATCTGTTTTGCCGCTATAAAACCCTGAAAGGTTTCCGCGTGGAAAGAAAAGGCGGCTGGGATACGCACGGCCTGCCGGTTGAAATTGAAGTAGAAAAGGAGCTTGGCCTGGAAGGCCGTGCCCAGGTAGAAGAGTACGGACTGGCCAAATACAATGCAAAGTGCAGGGAAAGTGTGCTGAAGTACAAGCATCTTTGGGACGATCTCACCACCAGGATGGGGTACTGGGTGGACCTGGATAATCCCTACATTACCTTCGAAAATGATTATATCGAATCGGTCTGGTGGGCGTTCAAACAGCTTTATGAGAAGGGTCTGGTATACAAAGGCTACAAAATTCAGTGGTACTCACCGGGAAGTGGAACGGTACTTTCTTCACATGAAGTGAGTTTGGGTTATGAAGAGACACAAGATCCTTCCATCACCGTTAAATTTTCCCTCGATGCCGATGAAAATGTTTTCTTCCTGGCGTGGACCACAACTCCCTGGACCATTATTTCGAATATGGCACTTGCGGTGAACCCGGAACTGGAGTATGTGAAAATCAAGGTATCCGAAGAAGAGAAAACCGAATTTTATATACTGGCCAAGGACTGCCTGGATGATGCGATCCGGCAAGAGTATGAAATCACGGAACATTTCAAAGGAAGTGACCTGATCGGCTGGGTGTATAAGCCTGTATTTGAATATGCGATGCAAGAGTATGAAAAAGAAGATGCCTGGCGAGTAGTTGCGGCCGATTATGTGACTACTGAAGATGGCACCGGTGTGGTACATACCGCTCCTGCTTTTGGTGCTGATGATTTCGAAACTTGTAAAAAAGCCGGCATTCCACTTTATAACCCTATTGACCGCGAAGGACGATTTACCGGTGAGGTAAAAGATTATGCAGGAATGTGGTTCAAAGATGCCGACAAGGAAATTGTCCGTGCCATTAAGGATAAAAACCGTATGTATCACCATGAAACGTACGTGCATAATTATCCTTTTGATTGGCGAAAAGGAACTCCGCTGATGTCTTACCCGGTTGAATCCTGGTTTATCCGCACCACCGACGTGAAAGACAAAATGGTGGAATTCAATAAGAAAATTAACTGGAAGCCCGAGAGCACCGGTACTGGCCGTTTTGGAACCTGGCTCGAAAATAATGTAGACTGGGCTGTATCGCGCCAGCGTTTTTGGGGCACACCCATACCTATATGGGTAAGTGATAAAGACCCCGATTATGTGGAGTGCATCGGGAGTGTGGAAGAGCTCAGGAAAAAAGCAAAAATCCCTGATGATGTGGATCTGGATATGCACCGCCCGCATATCGATGAGTTTACATGGAAGTGTCCGAATGGCGGTACTATGAGGCGAATTCCCGATCTATTGGATGTTTGGTTTGATTCGGGAGCGATGCCCTGGGCACAGTGGCACTATCCGTTTGAAAACAAAAAGAAATTCAAGGAAAATTTCCCTGCCGATTTTATCGCCGAAGGGGTTGATCAGACCCGAGGATGGTTTTACACCCTGCATGCACTCGGAACCATGCTGTTCGACAAGCCGGCTTATATGAATGTGGTATCTAATGGCCTGGTACTTGATGCCAAAGGCGAGAAGATGAGCAAGTCGAAAGGAAATACGGTGGATCCGCAGGAAGTGATTCAAAATTTTGGAGCGGATACCGTTCGCTGGTATATGATGTCGAATTCATCTCCGTGGGAAAACCTG
>SLGL01000067.1 GCA_007123785.1 Balneolaceae bacterium | reverse complement strand
TCGGACTGGGACACCTTGTATTTCCTGCGGCCGAACACTCCCGGTTTTCACACGCCATCGGGGCGTTGGAGCTGGGCCAGCGGGTATTGAAAAATCTGCGTGAAAAAGATACGACCATCAGTGATGCGGAGGTAACCGGAACGTTGATCGCCATCTTACTGCACGACGTGGGCCACGGCCCTCTCTCCCACACCCTGGAACACACGCTCATCGACGACTTTAACCACGAAATGATGAGCCTGAAGGTGATGGAGGCGCTCAACAGGGAGTTTGACGGCGAACTGCAAACCGCCATCGATATTTTTACTGATCAGTATCCCAAAAAGTTTTTGCATCAGCTTATCTCTTCCCAGCTCGATATGGACCGGCTCGATTACCTCAAGCGCGACAGTTTTTTCACGGGAGTCTCCGAAGGTTCAGTCGGTATCAATCGAATTCTTAAGACCATGCGCGTTTTTAACGGTAACGTAGTAATCGAAAAAAAGGGAATTTACGCCGTTGAAAACTATATCCTTTCCCGCAGGCTGATGTACATGCAGGTGTATCTGCATAAAACTGTACTTAGCGCTGATGCTCTTTTACGTAAAATTTTTCAACGGATACAGTTTCTCATCAAATCCGGAGAAACGCTGCAAATCGCATCGCAGCCGCTCAAATATTTTCTCTACAAAAATCCCTCATCCCGAAAAAAAATAACCCGGCCAATGCTCGAAAACTACCTGGCCCTGGATGACCATGATGTGTTTATCTGCATCAAAGGATGGGCAAAGAGCAGAGACCCGATTCTGGCCGATCTTTCCAGCCGGTTTTTGAACCGTACCCTCTTCCGAACCCGCTTTGCCAATAAAAAAGAACGGGGAGTTTTGCGCGAAGTGGTGCACTCGCGAACGAAAGAATTCCTCAATAAAAAAGGCCTCCCATCCGATGATCACTCCGCATCGTTCTATTACGACCTGAACGAAAGCTACAGTGAAGCTTATAAATATGAAAGTGAAAGCATCTGGATTCTGGAAGACGGAAGAGCGATTGAGTTCTCCAAAGCAGCCGATACCAGACACATCATTGCGCTAACACAACCAGTGGTAAAGCCTTACCTGGTACATTTGAAAGAGATAGAGATTTAATCCATCGTACAACGGGTTGCTGATCCGTTACTGACCAACTCCGTAATAGCAACCAAACGCATTTACCGCCTCCCCTTCCATCAGGAACAAACGAGACTCTAACCCAGACATCTCACAGAAGAAACCATTTACACGTTCTAACTTGTAGATATAAATTTATTATATCGGCCTAACTTGTACTGTCCTTTTGGGGAAACCTGCCCTTTTATCAAAACCTTATTTAAACTGGATTTTCCGCTCAGGAGTCAATAATATGTAGAATTGTTTTATATATTATAGGTAATGTCATAACATTTCATATTTCATGATTTTATTTTTCAAATGGTTAGCCATTATCCTTTTGCCTTGTCTCGCCTTTTCCCCCGCTTCCGAAAGCCCGCCAGTACAAGCCCTGCTGATTACCGGTGGCGGCTGGCACGACTACGAAGCCCAGGAACAACTGCTCATTGACGGAATAAATGAACGATCTCCGGTTGCCATTGAATGGACGGTGATTCATGAAGGCGACGGAGAACCCGACCATCATGTATCGCTCATGCAGGAGGAGACCTGGCCCGACGGTTTTGATGTTATCGTCCACAATAACGAAATGTTCGAAAGAGAGGAATTTCTCACCAAAGTTACCAACGGTTTACTTTGGCCGGTAGAACAACTTTAAAAATAACAATTATTACAATCGATGTTTCAAAATACCAGATTTACCCTTCCCCTAATTTTATTGATCTCCCTGGCAGGAATTTATGCCTGTTCTCCAAGGGAAGAACCGCCCGAAATAGTTCAATTTAGCCTTGACGACGAACAGGCCGAAACCAAACATACTGAAGCCCTGGAAGATATCTCTTTCTCGATGGCTGAGGGCCTTGATCTGACTCTCTGGGCTTCGGAAGAGCTATTGAGCGATCCAGTTGCCATCCACATGGATGATTATGGACGAATGTGGGTGAGTATTACTGAACGACGCCGAAATGCCGAGCTGGATATACGCGGAATCCGCCATTGGATGATTCCGTCAATAATGATGGAAACGGTTGAAGAACGGCGCGATTTTGTACGCTCGGAACTGGACCCAGAACGCAGTGAATACAACACCTGGCTTGAAGACTATAACGAAGACGGGATTATTGATTGGCAAGATCTAACCGTACAGAAAGAATCAATCCGAATGCTGGAAGATACAAGCGGAAACGGCTTTGCCAACAAATCCACCATTTTTATCCGCGATTTTAACGACATGCTGTCCGATGTAGCCGGAGCCGTTCTTTATCACGAAGGAGATGTTTTTCTGGGTGTTTCTCCGGATGTATGGCGTATCCGTGATACCACGGGCGATGGCTACGGAAACGAAAAAGAATCAATCAGCCATGGGTTTGGTGTCAATTTTGGATATGGCGGACACGGAATGTCGGGGCTAACGGTTGGCCCTGATGGACGCCTCTACTGGTCAATCGGCGATGTGGGTATGAGTGTTACCGATGAAGACGGAAAAAGATGGCACTACCCGCGGCATGGAGTTATCGTTCGGTCGGAGCCAGATGGCAGTAACTTCGAAGTTTTCGCTCACGGTCTTCGCAATACCCACGAATTTTCATTCGACAAATACGGAAATCTCATTACCGTGGACAACGACGGAGACCATGCCGGTGAGTTTGAGCGACTGGTCTATCTTGTGGATGGTTCAGACAGCGGCTGGCGCCTGAACTGGCAGTTCGGAAAATATGACGATCCGAAAAACAACGAGTACAAAGTACTGATGGAAGAAGATTACTATAAACCTCGTTTTGAAGGGCAGGCTGCTCATATTCTTCCCCCGCTTTCCCGCTATCACAGCGGGCCTGCGGGAATGGTTTACAATCCCGGAACAGCATTGGGGGAGGAATGGAACGATCACTTTTTTGTGGCGCAGTTTGTTGGAACCCCCTCTGGATCCGGCATCAATGCGTTTACGCTTAGAGAAAGCGGTGCTTCGTTTGAACTGGAGCACGATGTGGAGGTGCTCAGGGGGATTCTGGCTACCGGCCTGGATTTCGGCCCTGATGGCGCCCTCTACTTCGCCGACTGGCTTCAAGGCTGGGCGCTGAAAGATGCAGGGCGCATCTGGAAACTCGACACTCCCGAAGATGCCGGATCTTCTATTCGTCAGGACACACAGCAGCGCCTGGCTGAAGATTTCAGTGAGCACTCTTCCGCCGACCTGGCGGAGCTCCTCACTCATGACGATATGCGGGTTCGCCAAAAAGCACAATTTGAACTGGCTTCGCGGGATGATACTGAATCCCTGACTCAGGCCTTATCGCAGACAGACCATCAGCTCAAACGGGTTCACGGAATCTGGGGGCTTGCACAAATCGGGCGCCGGAACCTGGACGCAGTTGAACCTCTGACCGGTTTCCTGGAAGATTCCGATTCTGAAATCCGTGCTCAAGTGGCTAAAATGCTGGGTGATGTGCGTTACGAACCGGCTGCCGATGCCCTGATTGAACGATTGTATGATGAGCAGCCGCGTGTTCAGTTTTTTGCAACAGAAGCCCTCGGGCGGATCGGTTTCCAGCAAGCTTTCGAACCCATTGTGGAAATGGTTGAGGCAAACGACGATGAGGATGTCTACCTGCGGCACGGTGCGGCAATCGCGCTGGAACGAATAGGCGATGAAAACGCACTCGGAAACCTGAATGATCATCCCTCCCGTGCCGTACGCATTGCAGCAGTTGCTGCCCTTTACCGGCTTGAAAGCCCGGCGGTGACTCCATTTTTGCATGATGAAGATGAATTTATCGCCACCGATGCGGCCCGTGCCATTAACGACGATACAATGATCCGGGAAGCTCTGCCCGAGCTTTCGGCCATGCTGGAACAGGATCGTTTTCTGAACGAACCTCTCCTGAGAAGAGCAATAAACGCAGCTCTTTATAACGGAACTTCCACAGATGCGGAAAGGCTCGCTGCATTTACGCTCAGAGATGACATACCAGAGTCTCTCCGCATCGAAGCCCTGAAAACACTTTCTGTTTGGGAAGAATCTTCCGTACTCGACCGTGTAACGGGTGATCCCCGGGGCAGTGCAGAAAATGAACGTGAAGATGCGGTCATCGCACTGACTCCTGTTGTTGATGAGATTTTTGGTTCCGGCAGCAACGAAATGAAAATCGCCCTGCTTGAAGCGGCCGGAGCACTGCGTGCCGAAGAAACGGTGCCTGCTATAGAGAGGCTGGTGCAGGAAGATCCTTCTGCTGACGTTCGTATCGCATCGCTCAATGCATTGATCGAGATGGAATACGACGGAATTGAAGATGCCGTCTTCACCGCTCTCGAAGATCAGGAGTCAACGGTGCGGATGAATGCTCTGCGGGAAATTCCGAACCTTAACCTGCCCGAAGAAAATATAGTGGAGCTGATTGAGCCCGTGGCTGAAAACGGAACAATCCCTGAACGTCAGGCTGCATTTTCCACCCTCGGAACGATTCAGCACCCTGCAGCTTATAATGTTCTGCAGAGGCTTTTTGAACACTTGATGGCAGGAGATCTTCCTGCTGAAACCGAACTGGAACTTGTAATGGCAATAGAGTCGGCCGAATCGGATGAACTTCTGGAATTACAGCGTGAATATGATCTTGCAAAATCCCGTGATGATTCCGTGGGTGTCTACCGTGAATCGCTTTATGGTGGAGATGCCGAACAAGGCCGGCAGATCTTTTACCAGGATGCAGCGGCTCAATGCATCCGATGCCATGTTGTGGATGGCGAAGGCAGTGATGTGGGGCCCGACCTCACCGGTGTAGCCAACCGGCTGAACAGAAGTGAACTGCTTCAGACTATGGTAAACCCAAATGCACGGATTGCTCCCGGTTACGGTTCGGTCACCATCACCCTCGAAGACGGAGAAGTGATCCGCGGCCAGTTAACCGCAGAGACCGCATCACAAATTACCGTTACCAGCGGAGATGATGAGTGGGTGGTAGACAAAGAACATATCACTGAACGCATAAACTCACCTTCCGGAATGTTTGCAATGGGTGAAGTTCTCACCCGAAGCGAACTGCGCGACCTGGTAGAATTTTTGATGACGCTTGATTAAAAAAATCCAATTTCCGCTCCGGACAAAGATCAAAACTGTCTTGCAATTACAGCAGTTTCTCTGAAGGAGCGGTTTTCTCCGTTGGCACTGTTGTAGGCTTCCACAAAAACGATGTAAATACCGATGCGGTTCTGTTGCCCGTCATCAGTTCGCCCATCCCAAATTACAGAACCTTCAAATCCGGCCGTTTCTCCTTCTGTGAGATTCCTCACCAGGCGCCCGTACCGGTCGTAAATTCGGATTCGCAACAGGTAATCCGGTTCATCAAACATGTAATTGATAAACAG
>SLGL01000455.1 GCA_007123785.1 Balneolaceae bacterium | reverse complement strand
CGTGATTTTTGCACGTGCTTATCTTTTTTCAGCAGCGTTATGCAACTTCGAAAACAAGCTATTCACCTGATACGCAGTGAAGTATCCACACGAGCTTTGTCATCCCGACTGTCCCGACCGTACGGGGACCGGAACCGCCGGCTGGCGGTGGAGCGGAGGGGTCTTCTTGTTCTGGGTATGAGTCGTTCTGGCACAAGCGAGATGCTTGCGCTATCAGGTGAATTGCCCTTCGGTCATCCGTCCTCCGTCTCCGGTCAGTTAGAAACTAAGAATTTCGAACAATCAAAAAACAACCCACACAACCGGCAGAAAAAGAATCAGTAGGGAAAAAATGGGTGTGGAAATCTCTTCTTTAAAATGGGCCCGAAGTTTTTGCAGTGCCCTGTAGATGTGGTTTCGGATGGACTGATAGTTTATGGAAAGTATCTCCTCTATCTCATCATAGCTCATTCCGTTGTAGTATTTCAGAAAAAGGATCTCTTTTTGCCGTTCCGGCAGGCATTCAAGGGCTTCCTGAAGGGCCTTGAGTTGAAACTCCTCCAACTCATTCTGAATGATACTCTCTTCGATCGATATCTGTACCGTATTCACAATTTCCTCCCGGATCGATACAGGGCTGCCCGCACCTCGATCCTCTCTCATATTTTTCAGAATTTTCCGGCGGAGGGATGCCAGCAAGTAAGCTTTTACGGACCGGATCTCATCCAGGTGCTCTTTCCGATCCCAAATCGTAACAAAAAGTGACTGTATCGAATCCCTGACCAATTCCCGGCGGGAACACAGTTTCAGGCCATACGCATACAGGTCCTGGTAGTAGAGATTGTAGATTCGTTCGTATGCGGAGAGATTGCCACCTTTGAAGGATTGCCAAAGCTGCTCTTCATTTGGGAAAGTAAGATCCGGTTTGTACGAACGATCTGGAGACATCATATCCAGGCTCCGTTACTCATGCATAAATCACTTCATGCACAGATAACTATTGTTAAGTCGGTTTTTTGTACAGGCAATACTTCCTCTTCTGTTAACTGAAATAACCTTAAAAACCTTCTAAAGGTATTCTGAACTCCATGAGGCAAGAACCAACTGTACACTGTTTCATCATATAAATTATAAAATCGATGAAATGCAAGTAAAATCCGTGAATAATTGGCCTGCAAGCTGACAGGAACATCAGTATCATCAATCTTCAAATCAAAGTAGGAATGCCCGTTAAAACCTTAGTTCGATTATTAATCAGGGCAAAAAGCACTTCCCATCCGCTTGAGGTGTAGAAGGGGTCGGGAGGATTGACATTACCCATAAAATACACATATTTAAATTAAATTTATTATAGTACAAGGTTTTGCGATGTTAAGGAGAATTGTTGTTCATCCCGTTTGGGTGCTCAGTGGGGAGCTGACCAGGCATTTTGTCCGGCAACCATCTGATTCTGTGCAGCTGCTTTCGTAAGTACCAGCCCGATGGGGCAATAGATCCCACCGGATGTCGGGAGGAATGAAGTCGGAATGCTGCACCCCAAACCTTAAAACGAGTTCTCGACTTAGCCCTCCCTTCGCTGAAGCTTCGGAGGCCTGCGCTCGAACGAACGGTATTATTCAAAATCCGTCACAAAAACGTTCCTGAGTACAAAATCCAAAAAATAATACCTGAAATACTGTTGTCACTGACACACTGTCTACCCCGCCTCTGCTTCCTCCTCGTCATCTTCCTCCTCAGCAGGTTCCCAAATGTTATTACTTCGGTCAATATCGGCCATTCTCTGGGTGGGGTCAATTTCAATCCGTACAATTTCGTCTAATGGCTTTTCTATCGTAAACTCATAACCCGGGAACACCCACGGCCAGTCTTCTTCCACGATCCGTTCAATGTCCGGGAACTCATTCTCTTTTTCTCCCCACATAATTCTCATCGGAATGTAGTGATGAACTACGCTTCCGTCAGCAAACTCCACTTCCACGTCGAGAGGCATTGGCATCAGCCCTATTTTTCCAAGCTTAACAAGCGTTGAATCCCCGCCATCTGTTTCTTCCACCGTTTCAATGCCGTAATCGATCGTTTTGGTGGTGGTTACCCAGTACTCATAATACCATTTTAGTTCAATGCCGCTCTCCCGCTCGGCAATGCGAATGAAATCCATCCCGTTCGGATGTTTGAACTTCCACTCATCATAAAACCTTCTGAGGGTGCGCTGCAATACATCATCCCCAATGACGTACCCAAGCTGATGAAGAAAAATAGCACCTTTCGTATAGGACGCCACTCCGTAGGCTGTGTTGGTTACATAGTGATCGGCATGTTTGTGCATCGGCTCTTCAAATCCCGCATTTGCAATCTGAAAATATCCGTTGTAGCGGGAGATCATCGGATCGCCCTCTCCATCATTAAACAATTCGTTCATGATAAATGCAGAAACATAGGTGGTAAAGCCTTCATCAATCCACTGGTCATACACCTCGTTGTTGGCAAGCACTCCCTCATACCAGGCGTGAACCAGTTCGTGAACCGTTACACCCACCAGGCTTTGCAGTGAACGGTTTCCGGTAATGAGCGTCCCCATGGTGTACTCCATACCACCATCACCACCCTGGATAACGATATATTCATCGTAGGGATACTCACCATATCGATCCATATATTCGAATGCATCGATGGTGTACTGCGGCAGGGCTTCCCAGTTTTCCAGCAAGGCTTCCTGGCGCTCTTCATCTGCATTTTCCGCAACAGGATCGGTCTGATAGAAAAACCGCAGCAGCGGGCCGTCCGGCACCCGGGCAGTTACATGTGTATAATCCGGATCTGCTGCCCACATAAAATCGTGTATATTTTCTGATTTAAAGTGCCAGGTCAGTTTTTCTCCGCCTGGCCGACTCACTTCCATATCTTCAGTTTCGTAGCCATAGCCCACCTCTTCAGGATTCTGCAGAATTGCTGCTGCCGCAACCACGTAATCCCGATCGATGTGGATAGTTACATCGAATGTGCCAAAGGGAGCAAAAAATTCACGCCCGACATAGGGGTTGGCGTGCCAGCCCATCTCGTCATAAGCAGCTATTTTAGGAAACCACTGCGCCATCGAGAAGCGGATTCCCTCAGCATTGTCTCGACCCGACCTGCGGGTTTGCAGCGGCACCTGTGCTTCAAATTCCATTTCGAATACTACCGATTCGCCCGGTTCAATTGGCTCGTTCAGGTGAACTTCCATGATGGTGCCCTTCACGGTAAACTCTACCGGTTCGCCGTTTTGTGTGATCCAGTCAATCTTCTGGTAACCGATTTCGGTTTCATCGTAGTGATAGATGCGATCGCGGACCCTTCTGTCGGGATCCACAATAGTACGGGAGCGCTTGTCCATCATGCTATTGGGCTGGAAAGCGTTAAAAAAGAGGTGGTAAAAAACACGGTCCAGCCGGTCGGGTGAATTGTTGTGATAGGTGAGTACCTGCCGCCCGTCAAACCGGTTGGTTTCCACATGCATATCAATCTCCATCTCATACTCCACAGCCTGCTGCCAGTATCCGGCACGCTGCGCTTCAGTTTGAATTGGCGCCAACATCATAAATAACAGCAGTGTAACAAGCAATAAACAGAACTGGCCATAATTATGGCTATGATGCAAGCGTTTCGTTTGTGGCAAACCTCGAGATAAGTTGTCCGCTTTTAAACTTTCACTTTTCAGGGAATAACCTGAAAACGGAAAGATTTTTTCAGTAAAAGAAAAAAAGGCACAAGCGAGACGCTTGCGCCATATATGTGTGAAATTATTGAGATTGTTTTGTGCTGAAAAATTGCTGAAAAAAAACATCTAAAATGGCTTGGATGATCGTTTAAAAAGGGGTTCGGCTTGCAAATGCACGGCTTAGAGTAGCCTCATCAATGAATTCCAGCTCCGTTCCCATCGGGATGCCGTAAGCAATTCGAGTAACGGTAACGTCGTAATTTAGTAGAAGCTTGTTGATGTAATAGGACGTTGCTTCACCCTCGGCGTCAGGATTGAGAGCAAGAATTACCTCGTTGATGTTTTCCTTCTCACCCGACATTCGTTCCAGCAACTCTTTTATTCGGATATTATCCGGCCCGATATTTTCGAGTGGTGAGATAGTTCCGCCCAGTACATGGTATCGCCCGCGAAATTCGTTGGTTTTTTCGATGATGTACACATCCTGGAACTCCTCCACCACACAAACCACACCGGTCTCCCTTTTGTGATTACTGCAGATCGAACAGGGGTCCGTATCGGTGATGGTACCGCATACTGAGCAGCGGATCACCGATTTTTTAAGCTGAATGAGCGCATCGGCAAGAGTTGTTACGCGCTCATCACTCTGCTTCAGAAGATTAATGTCAATTCTCTGAGCTGATTTACGCCCGGTTCCGGGCAGACGGGCCAGTTCTTCAATCGCCCGCTCGAGGGCTTCGGAGGTAATTTGCATCTATAAAAAATTGAATGAAGCTATGAAAAAAATTACATACCGAATTTACTCAGATCCATACCCGGAATCCCGCCACCCGGCAAAATATCCTTATAAACATCCTGCATCTTGTCTTTGGCAGCTTCTTCGGCTTTTTCCAAAGCTTTGTTCACACCGGCAACAACCAGGTCTTCAATCATCTCCTTGTCATCGGGATCGATTACATCCGGGTCCAGTTCAATACTGATAACCTGGCGTTTTCCATTGGCTTTCACTTTTACCATACCTCCGCCCGCTTCCGCTTCCACGATTACTTCGGCAAGACGATCCTGAGCTTCTTTCATTTTTGCCTGCATATCGGAAATTTTCCCGAACATATCGGCCATGTTAAATTGATTCATGTCTTATTTTGATTTTTTTGATTTCGATTTTCCTTATTAAAAATCCGGATTATTTATTAATACTCCAGCTCTGCACCAAATAGTTCCACAATGGTTTTTAAATGAGCATCTTTTTTCTGGAGTTCCCGGAACCGGTCATACGGATTCAGCGATTCGGCTGAAGTTTTCTTTTCACGTTCAACAACACACTTCAAACGAATATGAACCCCAACTGTTTCCTTCAGCATGGTTGAAAGAAAAACGCGGTGTTCTTCAAGAAGATTTGCCGCAAACATATTATTGACCGAAACAAACAGTTCGGTTCCCCTCAGGTTTTTTAACCGGACAGCTTCCACCTGGTGAAACAAGGTTTTAGAACTGTTCTTTTTCAGGTGGTTTAAAAACTGGTCCCAGCAGGCCTCAATATCTTCAATTCCGTTTAATTTAACGACAGGTTCCGGCACTTCATTTTTCTGAGATTTTTTCTTATCAACGGCCCCGTTTGGCGGCCTGTTGCTTTTTGCAAATCCAAGACTGGGTTTGCCGGTCAGCAGTGTGTCGATATCTTCCTCATCAGCATCTGTGGCAGGTACATTCTTTTCGGTTGCAGCGGACAGTTCCCGTGCCTCTGAAGATTGATTCGATTGCAGATTAGTATCAGATTTGGTAACCGGAAATTTTTCTGTATCGGCCGG
>SLGL01000434.1 GCA_007123785.1 Balneolaceae bacterium | reverse complement strand
TGGCTGAAACTGGCAGAACGTCTGCTTGAGTAAACCGCTCCATAAATTTTATAACTTTGCTGAAGATAAGTTACCTTCAGAGCATGGATGAACAGACACATCAACAAAAACAACAGCCATCCATCACGGCTATTTCACTCATCTCAGGAATCATCTGGCTGTTTATCGCCACTCTTTTGATCCTTTTTGCGCAAGAAACAAGCTTACTCCATATTCTGTTTCAGGGTGAACAATTTTTAACGCAATTACTGGCTGGAATCATTTCAGGAGGAGTATTCGGTGTTTTCGGAGCCGTGATGGTCCATGTCCCAAAGTTGAAAGCCGTACTGGAAGATTATCACATCATCAAACAACTGAAAGAGCTAAAGCTGAACAACACAGACATTGTTCAGGTATCCGTTGTGGCCGGTATCACTGAAGAAATTTTATTCCGCGGGGCCATTCAGCCAATTATCGGAATTTGGCTTACATCATTGTTGTTCATAGGCATACACGGTTATATCCGGTTCAAAACTATCTGGCATGTTTTATTTACAGTCTTCACCTTTTTGCTGAGTATGATTCTTGGTTGGCTGTTCATCTATTTTGGACTGGTAGCTGCCATAACCGCCCATGCTGTTTATGATCTGATTGTACTTTGGAAATTCAGAGATGTTTTTCAGCACTGATTTTTTTTAACTTCACACATTCGTAAGATATTTTATAGTTTCACTATATTGTTCCTCAATTCGCTCGATGTGATGTAATAAGCCGATTTAGCCCGCTAAACAACCATTTTTCTATAGCTTAGCAATCCATATGTATCAATCAAACTCGGTATATAGTAGGTAAAAATTCGTTGATTAAATTTTTTCCTATGTTTGTTGCAACTGACTGATGGACAATGCAATAAAACCATCAACTATTTTTTTGTGAACAAAGCAGGTTAAATAAACAAACTGGTGCTTCGTTCACACTGCATGTAAATTAAATTCTCCCATTTGTAAATTTTTTAACTATACATGAAATTTGTCCTGGCAGTCGTAATTCTTCTTACGATAGACGGGTATTCTGCTACTGCTTCCATTTCAGAACCCGAAGATGAAAACCGGCGTCAAATCACATTTTATAACACTTACGGTTATCTTGATGGCGATACCTGGATCGTACCCACTCGCGTCTGGGTAAACAAAAAACGGCGCTGGCTTCAGGGTTTTGTCACCTGGATGCTTGATCTCACAAGTGATTACTCCGATGAACAGATTGATATCTTTTATAATCGTCTGCACGATATTGCCGCTGACAGCAAGAGCAGGCGAACCGTAACGATTCGTTTTAAAAATGATCCGGACGAACACACCTTTCGCATCCGGGATGAAAATGGAGAAACACCCAGAAGCGACCGAAATGGCCTCATCAAAGGAACTCTCGAAATTCCTGTAGAAAAAGCAGAGCGATTTCTCGATTATCAAAAATCGGAGGATGGATGGCTCTCCGTAAAAGCCACATCAAACCGTTACCGGGGAACTGGCCGGTTACAACTTGTTGAACCGAAGGGAATTTCAGTAATATCCGATATTGACGATACCGTAAAAGTTACCGAGATCCCAGCCGGAGCCAAAGTGGTGGTTCGAAATACATTCTTCAAAGAGTTTTCAGCAGCACCCAGAATGGCTGATCTATACGCAGAATGGCCAGATGCAACATTTCATTACGTTTCAGGTGCACCCTGGCAGTTATTTAATCCGCTGAGTGGTTTTCTTTTTGGAGAACGAGCTGGTTTTCCCGATGGCTCTCTTCACATGAAAAACACGCGAAAAAACCCGCTAACAATCAGCACATGGCGTGATTTGAGAGAATTAATCACCAACGAAAATGTAACTTTCGATCAGAAAATTGAACAGATTTCAATCATTTTCGAACATTTCCCTGACCGGCAGTTTATCATGGCAGGCGATTCCGGTGAACGTGATCCGGAGGTTTATAACACCATTCTTGATCGATATCCAGATCAGGTAAAAGAAATTTTCATTCGCGATGTGATTAACGACCGAGAACACAACCCCGAGCGCCTGGCCGGAATGACCATCATACCCGCTCCCACTGTGTACCGCCCCGGTGAAGCCCTTTACGATCCCCGAACTGTTCATATGGATGATTGATCACCTGTAATCACATTGCAGCTTACCAATTTTCACATTTTTTATCCTCTGGGTTCAATATATTTGTTCTTCTAAAATCCAAAACAGAAATCATAATATTACCTTCCAGGCTAACCCGGACATCTCACAGAAGAAACCATGTACACGTCCTCACTTGTTGATATATATTTATTTGAAATACATTATTTGTGTTCTAAAAAGTTACAGGGTGTATTTTCGGCGAAATTTGTCCCTCAGCTTTGTTGAATATAATATGACGTGCTCAACGTACTCAGGTACGTTTCCGCTGCCATTTTATATTCGCCTTGCTGAGAAATAAATTTCTTGGTGAGATTTCCGGGCTAAACTGACACATCTTCCAAAGACAACTTTGGGTTAAATCTTAATTCTATTCTCATGAAATCACTGATTCGATCTTTCTTATTCATTTTCCTGTTCACTGGTAGTGTAGCCGTTAGCGTTGCTCAGGACAGAGATGAAATAATTGGCCAAATTGTCCAGGAAGCCACGGAAAATTCACACCTCGAAGAGCTGGGCTATTATCTGATGGACGTGATTGGCCCAAGACTGGTTGGCACTCCTCAAATGCAGCACGCTCACGACTGGGCAGTTGAAACGTTTGAAAACTGGGGAATTCAGGCCGAAAACCAGGAGTATGGCGAATGGCGGGGCTGGGAACGCGGCGTAACTCATGTAGACCTTGTTTCTCCAAGAGTAGTTACTCTTGAAGCGATGCAGCTTGCCTGGAGCCCCTCCACTCCCGAAGAAGGTATTACTGCAGGTGTAGTCATTATCCCCGACGTGGGCAATCGTGAAGAATTCCTGGAGTGGCTTCCTGAGGCAGAAGGCAAATTTGTGATGGTCTCCATGCACCAGCCAACCGGACGCCCGGATTATAACTGGGAAGAATTTGCCACAGAAGAATCCTTCGAAAGAATGAAAGCAAAACGAGATTCTCTTACTCGCAATTGGGAAAGACGAATCATCAACTCAGGCAATACTCCCCGAACCCTGCCGGAAACACTTGAAGAAGCCGGTGCAGCCGGTATAATCATGTCGAACTGGAGCCAGGCATTTGGCACCAATAAAATCTTTGGAGCACACACCAGTGAAATTCCCACCATCGATATTCTTCTTGAAGATTACGGGATGCTTTACAGAATGGTGAAAAACGGTGCTGAACCTGAAATTCGTGTTCGCGCCGACTCCAGGGAGCTTGGTATGGTACCCACCTTCAACACAATAGCTAAAATTCCTGGAACTGAAATACCGGATGAATATATCATTCTCTCTGCTCATTTTGACTCTTGGGATGGTGGTACCGGAGCTACTGACAACGGAACCGGCTCCATTACCATGATGGAAGTGGCACGGATTTTGAAACAGATTTATCCTAATCCCCGCCGTACCATTCTTGTTGGCCTTTGGGGTGGAGAAGAGCAAGGGCTGAACGGTTCGCGGGCTTTTGTTGAAGATCACCCGGATATAGTGGAAGGCCTTCAGGCGCTCTTTAACCAGGATAACGGAACCGGCCGAGTGGTCAACATTAACGGACAGGGATTTTTACATTCATATGAATATCTCACAAGATGGCTCTCAACCGCCCCCCAGAATGTACGCACTCATATCGACACCGAGTTCCCCGGAATGCCAAGTGGTGGTGGTACCGATCATGCCTCATTTGTGGCTGCCGGAGCACCGGGTTTTTCACTCTTTTCGCTCCACTGGGACTACTGGAACTATACCTGGCACACAAATCGCGACACCTATGACAAGCTCGTATTTGATGATTTGCGAAATAATGTAATCTTGATCGCGACCCTCGCCTACATGGCCAGTGAAGACTCCGAATTTATGCCGCGTGACAAAAGAGTGATGCCTGTCAATCCAAGAACCGGTCAGCAAGCCCGGTGGCCGCAACAACGCTCGCCCAACAGAAGCGGTGGTCAATAAAGTAAAGCGGGGCGCTGACCCGCTGAATGGACATCAATCCATAAACTTTATTTTCATTCAGACAAAATGTTAAAAAAACGGCTTCAGAAATATGACGCCATTTTTTTAAATCTTGTCTGAATTTAATTTCAGGCCAAATCAAACAGGCCGTCTTCCACGTATCAGATCAAGAAGGATTGAGATAACTGCAATTACGATGAGCAGATGAATAAGACCGCCCAGTGAATAACCGATTACACCAATCAGCCATCCGATAACCATAATAACTGCAATTAGATAGAGTAATGATCTCATGATTCTTTTTTATTTATTTAATGTTTTAGTGACCACCCGGAAATAATATCATTCCCGGGTGCAGGCAGTTACTTTTATATAACAGATTGATCTTACTGCCTTGTAGCTGATTAAAAGAGATCTTCTGCATCCTCTTTCCAATCGCTGAACCTGGACGAAATACTGTCATGTATCTCTTCGGTTCGGGACTTTACATCATCCCATGTATCTTCAGTTGCATTCTCCAGATCATCAAGAGCACTTTCTACTTCCGAACGGTCGTCGCGAAGTTCGGCGTAGGCGTCTTCGAGGCTTTCATCGGCCTCGTCACCCGCATCTTCAATTCTGGAACTGAGTTCATCGAGCTGTTCATCCATTTCAACCCGAAGATATTCGAGATTACCGGCCAGTTCTTCCCTTTCTTCTTCAAAAGAACTGGTTATTTCTTCTGTCTGCTCCTCAAATGTGCTGCCCAAATCCTCGTCGGAATCACTCTCACATTGCACCAAAAATATGGCAGCTGAGATTAACAGGAATGACAAAAGTATTGTTTTCAAACTTGAAATTTTCATTATTAAATTTTCTGTTTGAGTTATAATTTACTATCGGTGTAGGACTTCAGCTATCAAGTATAGATTTGATTTCGCTGCTGAGTTCCTCTTTACTCTTACCCAGCTTTTTCTGAAGCTTGCCAAAAAATTCATCTTCTTTTCCTTCAACATAAGACAGGTCATCTTCGGTGAGCTCTCCATACTTCTGCTTTAATCTCCCCTTTAATTCATTCCAATTACCTTTGATTTCTAAATCATTCATAGCATTAAATGTTTGTTATTATTTCAATGTTAACAATAACTGAAACAGCTATTAAAACATAATGTTCCCCTCAACCTATTAACTTTAATTGTTTTACATTGAAACAATAATAGAAAGAATCTGATATTTCTTGTTTTACACTGCACATATGAGGAAAAGTTAAGCATATCTTCACCGGTTAATATGACCGAAATATTCGATGACACCCGTCAGATAAACCAGCAGTGCAATCCAGTTTAGCCCGCATTTCTCACCAAGAAATTTAGCTGTGGGCAATCCCGACGGCGGTCGGGAGAAAATGGTGGCGGAAACGTACCTGAGTACGTTGAGCAAACCATTTTTGGGACAACGCAGCTCACAG
>SLGL01000202.1 GCA_007123785.1 Balneolaceae bacterium | reverse complement strand
TGAGCTCTCTTCTGTAGGCCATGTAGCCCATTTCCCAAGAAAACTTTGTTCTTGCCAGACCGAACCATAAAAGTTTATGGCAATTCCAATCTTTCTTCTGTCCAAACCGGCAGCTACCCACTCATTTACTTTTTGGTCTACAGAGGGCAGGAGTTGAGTTGGTTCTTCCTCAAATGCAATCTCTTTATTCAGAAGAGCTGAATTGTGCCAGGCCACCCATCCCCTCCACGGCTGTGCCATATCATAGGTTAAGATGTTTATTTGATCAAAGTGTTGTTGTAAATCTTCAAATAGTGAACTTACTCCCGATGATTTAGTAGCTCCGGCAGTTAATAGCGGCCTGTTATTTTGGTTTGTATTCAGGTTGTCAAATGCTGCACTGAGCTGGCGTACGAAAATTCTGTAATTAATAAAATCGCGGGGTTCAATAGGACTCATATTCAGGCTTATCCCGTCAAATCCAAACTCGGTAATCATGTTCGATATGGTTTGAACAAATTGAGTACGGCTTGAATCTATGGCACCACTAAATCCTTCATAATTGGTTCCGCCGCCTATGCTTAAGAGTATTTTTGTATGATTTGAATGTGCGGCCGATACAATATCCTGGATTCGATCAGTATTTAAATTATTCCTGAATTCTGGATCTAAGCTTAAAGACGGAATGCCATCCCCGCCAATGGATAGTGAGAAATAGGTAAGGTGAGTAATTGCATCCCAATCAATATCATCTGATTTCATCTTCCCGGAGTTAATCAATTCGGTTTCAGGGTTATGCTCCCATGAAACCAGGTACGCATTTACCCAAATATCTTCATTGATCGGCATTCCCGAATCGTTTTCAAATATGTTGCAGGAGGTAAGTAAAATGAAAAATAAAAGAGTTATGGTAATAGCTGATATTGTTGTTTTCATAAAATTAGTCTGGATATACTCTGTTTGAGTTACTAAAAGAACCGACTGAATCATCAGGTCTCATTCTTCTTGATACTTTGTCTTTTTGAACTTCAGTTTCAATTTCCTGGAAGCTCATGTGCAGTTTTTTAACAGTTATTCCATTTTGTTGAGCTGTTGATTTTAACCTTTTGAGATTTTCACTCTTAATATTTTCATCACAGAGGTAGATGGAGTCTACTTTTTTATTCAGATGTGTTTTTGCCAGCTCCCAATGGCCGCCGAAAATTGGAAACCCATTGATCAGTTTACCTTCAAGTGCGGGATCATCATCCAAAAATCCTACAACTCTGATATTGTTATTAGCCGAGTTGATGATTGTCTGGAGAAGTGTTATCCCGTTTAGTCCGGCTCCGTAAATCAAAACATTTTTTCCGGATGGTTTATCCCGATTGTACCAGAAACTCAGTACCTGGTATGTCATTCTGAATCCAAGGACAAACGTCAACAGGAAGTAGAAATCTAATATGAGAAATTGAGTGGCTGCAACGAATGGTAAAACTTCCATCATTGCGAAAACAAATGCTGTTAACCCCACTGCATAAGCTATTGATGCTGATATATTCAGAATATTGCTTATCCCAAATGGTTCCATTTTTTCCCGGTAGAGACCTGTAAGCCACATAACCATGAGTTGTAATGGAAGAATCCACAGTATTGTGTTTTCGAAATTTAACAGATCTACAGATACCGGAAATAAACTATTCAGCAATAAATAGCTGAGAAAGAATGAGGCTGTTATAAAACATACATCTGCAAGCTTTACAAAAGAAAGTCGGTTTAATATCCATTTTTCATAGAATGGCATCATTAAACCATTATTGAAGATGGCTATTTCGTAGTACCGTAATTTTTTAATACAAAGAACAAGTAACACACCAAGCATTATGGCTATTGTTACAGACCTCGCGGTTGTATCAATTTGTATAAACAGAAAGGCACTGAAAGCAAAAAAGATGGAGACGAAGTATAAAACCAGAACCGTATTTCGGTGGCTTAAACCCAGTGAAAGGAGCCGGTGATGGATGTGAGATCTATCGGGGATGAACATACCATAGAGCCGGCGAAGAGAGGACTGGGAGATTTCATCGGGATTTCGTTTAAGAAAACTGCCCAACAGACGGCGGATCATAGAAACAAGTGTATCCGTAATGGGAAGTACGAGTACCAGGATGGGAAAAAGTAAAGCAAATCCGGTTGTAATTTTTGCGGTACTTTGTATAGATAGAAGGGCAAGTGAAAATCCTATCAAGAGGCTGCCCGAATCTCCAAGAAAAATTTTAGCGGGATTGAAATTGTACCGTAAAAACCCAATGAGTGCCCCGGCGAAAATCAGTGCAAGAATTGCAGTTTCCATTTGGCCATCCATTACCGAAACCGTAAAGATGGAAATACTTGCTATAACAGCAACACCGGTTGCAAGTCCATCCAATCCGTCGATCAGGTTAAACGCATTGGTGATGCCTACAATCCAAATGACGGTCAGGGGAAAATCAATAATACCCACATCCAGAATGCCGGCACCAAGCGGATTTGTGATATTAGATATTTTGAACCCTGCAAAGTAGATGATTGAGGCAAGCAGAAGCTGCACTCCAAATTTAATTTCCGGCGAGAGTGGTTTAAGGTCGTCCCAGAAACCAAGTGCAAACAGGGAGACAAAACAAAAAACGAGTAGTGCAGCTGTACCGCTGCTTTCAGAAACATTGGTAAAAAAGCCCGGAAACAATAAAAAAATGGTGAGAATAGAGATACTGAAGCTTAAAAATATAGCAAGCCCGCCAATTCTCGGCATAACAGATGTGTGTACTTTTCGCTCGCCGGGCGCATCTGTTGCTCCGATTCTCTTCGCAAACCGGATTACCCACGGTGTAATCAACAGCGATAGCAAAATTGGCAGTAGAATCGAATATATTAATGCGATTGTCATTTGAATTCAGGCCTTAAGGTATTGATCCGTTATTGTTTTTTGCATTATTCATTATTTGTATGGCAATTTCCAATTCATAGAAAATGGCAGATGGTGGCTCTCAATTATTTTGCCATGAGAAAGAACGGATCCCTGAAAAATGGCATTTTTTAACTGCCTTACATTGCCCGGCCATGAATAGACCTTGCATTCATTGACAGCTTCAGGTGTTATGTCAAGATTATGCCATGAGGGATCAGATGTTTTTGCCTCAGCCAGGAAGGTTTTTATTAATGCCGGAATGTCTTCCCTTCTTTCTCGTAATGGAGGGAGCATAATGGAAATTGGATTGAGTAATTTTAATAATCGATCCCAAACATCAGTTTTCGCTAAATTTTGAAACGCATCCTGGCTGATTGATAATATTAGACGCGGAAACATTGCAGTATTGTACTTGAACAATTGGTTACACCCGCGGATATATGAATTAACAATATTGACCATATACTCACTGGATAGCTCCGAAAATTGATCCAGGTAGAGAATACCTCCACCAGCTTTTTCCAGCGCTTCAAATTTTAGTTGCAGATGCTCATTTTCAAAATGGATATGCTCCCAAAAAGCTTCTTTATATTTGGCTTCATTAATATCAATACAGTAAAACGTATGGAAGGGCCCCTTTTTACACAGGCTGTGGTTATGGATAATTTTAGCCAGTCTTTTTTTGCCTACACCTATCTCACCAATTAAAACAATATGTTTTTCGAGACGTGCAATGCTCTTCACTTTTGTGAAAATATCTTTCATCAATAAACTTTCGGTATTTAAACCATTTTCATCAGATAAATTATCAGTTAAACGGGGTGTGTTCAGGGTGGCAGAAGCTATCATAGTTTAAATTTGAATGGTTAATCCTATTTGATGAAAGTATTCGCCATCCATGTTTTTTGGCGCAACCATATAGTCGAGGCTTCCATATTTAAAGTTAATTCCAATTCCGGTTCTGGGAATAAAACGGACATCGCGGCTATGGAATAAGACACCGCCTCTTAATGCAATGATTGAATTCGGAAGTAATTCAAGTCCGCCTTTATACCATATTCCACTCTCACCAAATCTTTTTTCATTGGAAAATGAAAGCGACATAAACGTTCTCTCTTCTGTTGGGAACCGAAATGTTGCTCCCAGCTCAAGTGACTGCTGCATTAATTGACTGCCCAGTGTGGTTACACCGGTTTCTATAATTTCATAGTTCACTTCACGCCCTAATCCGCGGAATACCAATCCATATGAGATATTTTTGGCAGGCGCATAGATAATCCCAAAATCTGCAAAGTAGGTCCAAAACCGGGCATTATCATTAAAAGTATATGTAATACTTTGGAGCACACCCATACTAAATACATCACTAAAAGCATATGCATAGGCTGCCTCAGCGTGATATAGTTCAGCATCAGGTATTGGAAGTTGTGAGTTTCCGGAAAAATGAAGTTTATTATGACCTTGATTTAAAAGTCCTACGCGAGCTGTTAAATGATGGTTCCGGGTTGCTAGAGTTGGTAATGTAAGGGTGGATTTTAAGAAGTTTGTATTCCAGTTGTGATTGGAATTTGCCTGGAATACAATGCCATTCATATATAAACCAGAAAGTGCCGGGTTTGTACCTATAGAAGCTCTGCCATATAAATCTGAAACTGTGGCACTTCCCAGTGATAAAGAGCGAGTGTCAAACTGTTGGGTAGAGAGTACTCCTTTATTCTCATCCGGAGTCATTATTTGTGCTTGCACATCTATTTGTGAACACAAACAAATCACAAACAGAAGCAAAATTGTTACCTGTAATTTATATTGAAATATCTTTCTCATATCAACCGAATACTCTAAAGATTCCGAAGAGGACTACGATATCCCTCAAAAATTCTGACATTTCTCTTACCACATTCTCTTTTTTCGGTACATATACAATATCCCCCGGCCGAACAATCAGTGGTGATGAGTTCATCTGACCACTGTCCAGATACTCTATTAAATCGAGTTTTACGTAATTTTCAGGAGACGCTTGCCTGTAAAGTTTAACTTTACTCAAATCTGCAAATTCAGTATGTCCTCCCGCAGTGGCAATTAACCTGAAAATGGATGTTTGGTCAGCAACTGAATAGTTATCGGGTCGTTCAACCATCCCAATAATTGAAACAATCATAGTATCCGTGTTTCGGATTGAAACGGTCAGATTGAGATCTCCCCTTATGTACTCTGTTAATTTATGCTCCAGTGACCGCTTCAACTCTTCCTGGGTAAAACCGGTAACAGAAATTTCACCAACCAATGGTATGGCTATTGTTCCCATTCTTGATACGGTTGTAAGTGTATTAAAACTTGGCTGTTCCCATACCAGGATCTCTATCTCATCACCGGGGCGTATTTTATACGTAGCTTCAGCAGTAAGGCCTTCTGAAACAGTACGATCCAGTATTTGGTCATTCCTGTCCTCACTGATTCCCCGGGTTGTTGAGCAGGCCTGGATTACAGCCAGGAGGCAGATAATAAAAAGTGCGGGAAAAGGGAAACGGAATATAGTTCTCATGATATTCGATAGAATCTAAAATTGATGATGTCTGGCTGTTTCCCACTTATAAACAACAACAGTGCCAAACTATTTAACTTGTTATTTTCAATTCATTAAGTGAATAATAATTAATAGCATATA
>SLGL01000142.1 GCA_007123785.1 Balneolaceae bacterium | reverse complement strand
CCCGTTGTAACGTGATCGGGGGCTATTCGGATTTGATCCCTCCGGGATCAGGGGCTACAAAATTGGGCATCCGCAAGCGGATTTTTCACTAAACAGCACCATAATTAAATCTCCATAAAAAATCCTTAACCCAACTTGAGGATTTGAGACCCTATAATCAATTATTTTCGGTCTCTGGAGAATGAAACTCAAACTGAACTTGGCTACCTTTCTTACAAACTGTGGGCATCAGGTTCCTCCTTATTTTGGTTTAAGTTATTACATGCCAATAAGATAAGGCATCTGATGCTTTTTTACTGTGAAATATGCGGGTTGGGACAGTTTATCCGCCATTCGAAAATCAATCCCAACACTTCACCACAGCATGGACAGTTTTTTAAAAGTTGGCTTTACATTAAATAAACAGTTCCTATTCGTGGTAAGCATTCCTGATGCGCTATAAACTACTCATCGTTTAATATCTCTTTTTCCATTATTTGAGCCATCAGCCTGGAACCGGAATCATCTTTTAATTTCAGGTGTGAAATGATGCTTTCAAGATCTTCTTTGTTCCTGTTTTGGCTAAGCTTAAATGCACACTCAAATTTTTCTACCCTGATTTCGAGCCCGACTACTCCGTTTATCTGCCGCTGTACGGAGGGAGGCATGGATTCTAACGAAACGGGTTCTTGAGAGTCTTTTTCATACTTCTTTGTTAGTCGGCTTAAGCTTTTCCATAAATTTTCACCATCCAGTAAAGATGCTGTTCCGGAAGCGTGAACACTCATGTAATTCCATGTCGGTACGTTAGGATGATTGTACCATGATGATGAGATATATGAATGCACCTCAGATAGGAAAATGGCCAAAATTTTTGGAGTGTTTTCAAGCTGCTTCCAGTGAGGATTTCGTTTTGAAACATGTCCCCAAAGTAGCCGTTCTCCCTGCTCATCTATTTGAAGGTCCAGTGGAATATGCGTGGCAATGGGGTGTGTATCGGAGGGTTAAACGATCGTTGCAAACCCGTTAGCCCTGATGAAATTTTCAATGATTGCTGCATCTTTAATTTGATAAATTTTTGGGATATACATGATCCGCGCAAGCTGAATTTGTTTATATATTGGGGGGCTAAAGTAACGAGAAATTTTCCTGAAATATTAGTAAATAACTCTATAAGAGTAGTGAAATTATAATTTTACGGATGTTGATAAATGAAAATCGGTTGGCGGGAACACCTGTTCTTCGCATCCTTGGAGAAGGGTCGGGATAACGAACTAATTCAAATAATTTCTAAAGAACCGGCTTTTTCCGTTACCTTTTTTGTTGGCCATTCCAAAAGAGATCAGATTGTGTGCTTTTTTGGTTATAGATCGTATCAGTATTGTTTCGTTCATGTGAAAGCAGAAATTTCTTTCGCCATAGTCCGCCGCTATAACCGGTTGGTTTACCATTTTTACCTATGACTCTGTGGCAAGGAATAATGATGGCTATACGGTTCTCACCATTTGCACGTGCCACAGCCCGTACAGCCTTTTCGTTTCCGATTGCAATTGCCTGTTCATGATAAGACCGGGTTTGCCCAAAGGGAATAGTTCGAAGCTGTTTCCAGGCTGTTTTCTGAAAATCTGTACCGTACAGCAGCAGCGGAACTCGGAACTTTTCGAGGGTTCCTTCAAAATAGGAATTTAGTTCATCTGCCGTTTGGTCGATAATGGTATTTGAACCCGGAATAAACACACTGTTCAGTTGATCTGCCAAAATTTTAAGCTGTGTTTCCAGCATTTTTCGATCGGTGAATTCGAGAAGGCAGAGTCCGGTGTCTGTGGCGCCAGCAAGCATCGGGCCGAGGGGTGTGGTAATTCTGTTCAGGTGTATAACTTTGGTGTCTCTTCCTTCCTGTACCGGCTTGCCGATCCAATTTTTTATCGCTTCTCGAAATCCACTAAGCGAATCGTAATCGTGATCAAATGCGGTTTGAGCTGTGGGTTCACCGTGTTTGATATGGCCAAGTGCACTTCCAAGCCGGCGCAGGCGCAAATATTCCTGAAATGTTATACCGTGATGCTTTTTGAACCACCTTCTGAGCCGGTTCGGATGGGTGCCTAATTCGGAGATGTCAGTATCGGTCCATCTTTGAGTTGGTTCTTTTTCAACTTCAGTCAGTATATTTTGTAACCAAACCGGAGTTTCACCGGAATTGTGAAGTGGCCTGCACCGTTTACAGGGGCGATACCCGGCATTCAGGGCGGCTCTGTTGTCGGGGAAAAATTCAAGATTTTCTGCTTTGGGCTTTATGGCCGGGCATAGAGGCCTGCAAAAAATTCCTGTTGTATTAACACCGGTGATAAAAATTCCATCGAAAGATGAATCACGGTTTATGAACGCACGATACATCTCTTCTTTGCTGGGTAAATCATTCATGGGTTTATTCAATTTTTAGAATACACTCAGAATGTAATCAACTTGTAGAGTAGTTATCCACCGGAAAATTATCAGTGAATGATCAGTGTTTATTCTGTCAATTCGAAAAAATCAGATCGTTGTTAATGATATAAACATTCCCAAAGGGAATCTGAGTCATTTTCCCCTTGACTCGTAATTAATTTGGTTTCAATGATTTATAGGCCGGTAGTTCATTGAATGTGGCAATAGGGAATCTTCACAATCACAAATATGTAAGCTTTTTCGAATAAACTCACGCAAAGGTTATTAACTCTATCTGTAATATAGAAGTTGAAAGAAAAACTGATGTTTTGCAGAAAGTTAGCAATGTCTGTGGAACTGGCGATCAATCCATGATTGCCATCTCTTCCTTGCTGTCTTTCTTGGAATTATTTGTTTCGATCTGCTTTTTGTGAGCATCGGTCACTTCGAAGAAGTTATAAGGGTCATGGATCGGTTGTTTTTCCAGAATAAGATCAATTAACGGATCCATACGCTCCAGGTACTCTACCTCGAGATCGCCGATTACATCATGTTCAATTTCGTCAACATCTTTCTCATTTTTCTTTGGGAGTATGACTTTTTTGATACCAGCCCGTTTTGCAGCCAGAACCTTTTCTTTGATACCACCAACAGGAAGCACCAGTCCGCGAAGTGTAATTTCGCCGGTCATTGCGATTGTCCCTTTCACTTTTCGCTGCGTAAATATAGATGCTACAGCTGAAAGCAGAGCAATGCCTGCCGATGGGCCATCTTTCGGGACCGCTCCCTGCGGAACGTGGATGTGAAGATCCCAGTATTTGAAAGCTTCATCAGGAATATTCAGTTCTTTATAGCGTGCGCGAAGATAACTAATTGCAAGCATAGCTGACTCTTTCATCACTTCACCTAACTGACCGGTGATGTGCAGTTTCCCAGATCCGCGTGATACACTGGCTTCGATAAAGAGAATATCACCACCATAGGGAGTCCATGCGAGCCCGGTTGCAACACCGGGAACTGTAGTTCGTTCGGCTACATCGGAGAAGAATTTTCGTTTACCCAGAATATCGGGGATGTCGTTCACTCCTACACTCATCTCTTCTATATCGCCGCTGGCAATTTTTGCAGCCACATTTCGGCAAACTGCACCAATCTGTCGCTCCAGGTTTCTGACTCCAGACTCACGCGTGTATTCGTCTATAATCCGGTCAATTGCTGCTTTCGAAATTTTAATCTGTTTGTTATTCAGTCCATTTTCTTCAGTCTGTTTTGGAATGAGATACTTCCTGGCGATCTCAATTTTTTCCTCCTGTGTATATCCGCTGATGTTGATGATCTCCATCCGATCTCGCAGCGGTGCAGGGATAGTATCGAGCGTATTGGCCGTGGCAATGAACATCACCTTCGAGAGGTCATACTCCAGTTCGAGGTAATTATCGGTGAAAGAGTCATTCTGTTCGGGATCCAGTACTTCAAGCAGTGCAGAAGTCGGATCGCCCCGAAAGTCGGAGCCCACTTTGTCAATCTCATCCAGCATCATTACCGGATTGCCTTTGCCTGCTTTCTTCATTGCTCTGAGTATGCGTCCGGGCAATGCCCCGATGTAAGTCCGGCGGTGACCGCGGATTTCAGCCTCATCGTGAATGCCACCAAGGCTAAATCGCTCAAACTCCCTGTTGAGAGCCCGTGCAATAGATTTTCCAAGCGAAGTTTTACCCACGCCCGGAGGTCCGTAGAAGCAGAGAATCGGAGCTTTCATATCTTCTTTAAGTTTTAGCACGGCCAGGTATTCAATAATTCTCTTTTTCACTTTCTCAAGGCCGTAGTGATCTTCATCCAATACTTTTCTTGCTCGTTTCAGATCCAGTTTATCCTTGGTGTATTCCCCCCATGGAAGATCGAGGATCCATTCAACATAACTGTGAATGATACCGTAATTGGGAGAGGAACTGGGTGTCATTTCCAGCCGCTGAATTTCTTTCTTTGCGGCTTTGTATGCATCTTCGGGCATATCCTTTTTTGCTTCCAGACGTTCACGCAGTACTACAATTTCCTGCTGTTCGCTGTCTTCACCCAATGCTTCCTGGATTGCTTTCATCTGCTGGCGCAGGTAGAAATCACGCTGTTGGTCGTCAATATCTGTTTTTACTTTCGTGCGGATCTCTTCACTCAGGTTCAGCACCTGAAGTTCTTTATTGAGGTGCTCCATCACTTTGTCAAGCCGCTCAGAAAAATCAGTGATTTCCAGTATATCCTGTTTTTCTCCGATTGAAACCTGAAGATTCGATGAGATAAAATTGAGTAAAAATGAAGGACTTGAAATATTATTAATGGCGATGGACGCTTCCGATGGAATATTCGGTGAAAGATTCACAATCTTGGTAGCGGTCTCTTTCACTGACCGGATGGATGCATCCAGCTCGATTCCCGTCAGGTCCATGTTTTGCCGGATCGGGTTGACTTTTGCCCTGAAAAACGGATCGGTTTGTGTAACTTGTTGAATTTCAAAAATACTTTTTCCCTGAATTACTATACTTTTGCTGCCATCAGGCATCTTAATAAGTTTCAGTATCTGGGCAACTGTACCGAATTGGAAAAGGTCACCCGGTTCGGGATCTTCAACCGATTCATCTCTTTGAGCAACCACACCGATTGTCTTATCACTTTCATAAGCTTCTTTCACAAGTGCAAGAGATCGGTCTCTTCCCACTGTGATGGGTACAACTACTCCAGGAAATAAAACGGTATTTTTGAGGGGAAGAATGGGGAGGTTATCGGGTACTTTAGATTCACTAAGCTTTTTTTCCTCCTCTTCACTCATCAGGGGGATAGCCTGTTCAAACTCATCAAAGCCCTCATTTTGATCTTCAAAAGCAGTCTCTATTTTAAAGCGTTGATCAAACATGTATAAATTATTTGGGTTCATTTCTTTTAATTCGTTCAGCCATTGAACTTTAATCCATCAAATTTCAAAAAAGATGAAATTCGTTAGAAGATCATTTTTAAATAAAACAAATGCTTCCGGGTTTTAAAAGCTGTAAACGATATTTAATTCATTTTGTCATTTTTTGGCAAATAAAAAGCCAAAGACGAGTTTGCTACCATAACGTCAGAATCTAGCAAAGGGTTCTGCCAAATTGTGAGGGGCTCTTTGGTTTATGTCAGTTGGGCAGAAGTTTTT
>SLGL01000372.1 GCA_007123785.1 Balneolaceae bacterium | reverse complement strand
ATGAAAATCAATATGAGAAGGCAATTGAGCTTTCTGAGAAGGCAATGGCCGCATATGAAGATGAAACCATTTTTGTACAATTTCTGGCAGATGCCTACATTCAATCGGGCGACAGGGAAAGAGCCGTCAGCCTTGTTGAAGAGTTGATTGCAAATGAACCCGACAACCCTCAATACAGGCGGGTACTGGGAACACAAATCTATCAGAACGTTGATCAGATAACAGCCAGTGTCTCTGATCTCTACCAGGAACAGTTTGATCTGCGGGCGGAGGTAAGAAATCAGAGTGGAAGCGAACTTGAACAAACGGAAGCTTCACTCGAAGAAATACAAGCACGTATTGATGCAAAGGAAGCCGAAATTGATGATTTAACCCAAATTGCAGTTCGCGAAATGCAGCGAGTGACTGAACTGGAGCCCGACAGTGAATCTGCCCACTTCATTCTTGGTATTATCTACCAAAACCGTGCTGCTAACCTTTTCGAGCGCCGGAACAATACCACTGATAATCAGGAAGCGCAAGAGTATGACGACAGAGCCCGTGAAAACCTTCGCGAAGCACTCATTTATTACGAACGGGCCGCAGAAATTAATCCCGACAATCCTGAAAACTGGCAGTCTCTCTTCCAGGTCTACACAACCCTCGGCATGGAAGAAGAAGCTGAAGAGGCAATGGAAAGAGCCGGATTTGAAGACTAAATCTCCTAACTAACTTATTTAAAATGAAGCATTCATTAGCCCGAACGGCTCTCCCGATGTTAATCGGGATGACCTTCGGGGTTTTTTTTATCCTATCATGTTCAACAGTTGAACAGTCCTCCACACAAAGCGAACAACCCCCATCAACTCACCAGCAGTTTGAGGAACAGCTAAGCAGCCTGGACAGACAAATCGGAGAAAACCCAAACGAAATAAGCCTCAGAGTTCAAAAAGCTAATCTTTTGGTCGACTATGCAAAGAGCCGGGAAGAACCCTCTCAACGCAAACCTGTCTATCAAAATCTGCGGGATTTATCCGCTTCAACAGCTCAGATTAATCAGTATACGGATGAACTTGAACCGGTTATCACAGCAGCGTGGGCTGAAGAGCAAAGCAGCGGCATGAGATTGCTGCAACAAAATGATTCTGAAACAATAGACACTCATTTTGAAACTATAATTGCTCATTTTGAGAATGCCATCACCATCATTCCCGACAGTCTTGTTACCTACAGCCTGAAGGCCACAACCTTTTACCGTAACGGTTACCTGAATGAAGCAGTTAAAACACTTGAAACTGCAAAAAGAATGGCAGAAAGCACTGATCTGGAAATATCGGAAAAGCTGGCTTATCTCTATCTGGAATCCGGCAAACTCGATGAGTCTGTCGCAATATATCGTGACCTGGTCGAGTCTCAACCCGATGATGACCACTTTCATCACGGACTTGTAAATGCCTACATACTAAATAACCAGCATGAAAAAGCTGTTGATTTACTCCAGCTTCTTGTTGAAAAATACCCAACCCGTTACAACTATCAGGAAGCACTTGCAACCGAACTCTACTTTATTTTTGAAAAAGAAGCCGGGTTGATACTTTCCAACCCCGGTAGTTATGACCCCGCCGATGAATCGATCGGGCAGCTTGTTGATAAACTGGAGGATGTTCACTCCATGTTTGAGGCTCTTAAATCAGATATTCCCACCAATGAGGAAAACATCTACCGGATGGCTGCTTTTTATAAAAATTCAGCTTCAAAACTTCGTGAAATTTCTGCCTCATTATCTTTAAATAATGAATCCAAAGAGTCGATTGAGGCTCTTGAAAAAGCCCACCTTGAATACGGATTGCCACTTTGGGAAAGACTCACAGAGATAAATCCCGACAATCTCGAATATCTCACAGGCCTGAGGAATATCTACCAAAACCTTGGTATGGAGGAAGAAGCAGAATCCCTTGAACGTTCGATAAACTTTTAGATATCCATGAAATTCAATACCAAAGCTATCCATGCCGGGCAGAAACCCGAAGAATCATCCGGTGCGGTCATGCCTCCTATTTTTCAGACCTCAACCTATGCGCAGGAAGCACCCAATGTTAACCGGGGATACGATTACGCCAGGGTCGGTAATCCAACCCGAACAGCACTTGAACGGCTGATTGCCGGACTTGAAGATGCAAAATATTGTGCCTGTTTTTCGAGCGGAGTTGGTGCGATTGATGCAATCATGAAAACTCTGAAGCCTGGCGATCACGTTATCTCCACCAACGATTTATATGGTGGTACTTACCGCCTTTTTACACAGGTTTTTGAACCTTACGGTATTGAATTCAGCTTTGTAAATATGACAAGACTCGAAGAAGTGGAGGGGGCCATTCAGCCGAATACCAAACTTATCTGGATTGAAACCCCCACAAATCCCCTTCTCCGCATCATTGATATTAAAGCAGTGGCCAGTTTTGCTAAGAACCACGGTGCCCTAAGTGCTGTAGATAACACCTTTGCCTCTCCATACCTTCAGCAGCCGCTGAACCTTGGCGCCGACATAGTAATGCACTCCACCACCAAATATCTGGGCGGCCATTCCGACGTGATTGGCGGTGCTGTAGCTTCATCGAATGAAGAGTTTATGGAAAAAATCCGATTCCAGGTAAAAACCACCGGTGCCGTACCCGGACCGATGGATTGTTACCTGACGTTAAGAGGTATCAAAACGCTTCACATTCGTATGGACCGATCGGTCGAAAACACCAAAAAGGTCGTACAATTTTTGAATAACCATCCTGATGTGGACCATGTATATTATCCCGGTCTTCCCGATCACCCTCAGCATGAGCTTGCAACCCGACAGATGAAAGATTATGGTGCCATGCTCTCATTTGGCCTGAAGGATGACACGATTGAAAAAGCCACCCGTGTGATGGCCGCTACTAAAATATTTACCCTCGCCGAGAGTTTAGGAGGTGTAGAGTCGTTAATCAGCAACCCCGCGAGCATGACTCATGGTTCTATACCTAAAGAAGTTCGTGAGAAAGCCGGACTCACCGATTCCCTGATCCGTGTTTCTGTAGGAATTGAAGACGAGGAAGACCTGGTTGCTGATCTCGATCAGGCACTCACAAAATAAAATCAGGATTTCGTCTTATGCGCACAGTTGTCATTGTTGAAGCCAAAAGAACCCCGATTGGATCATTCGGCGGAAGTTTATCATCGCTCACCGCCCCGCAACTGGCTGCATCCGTTATTTTTGAACTGATAAAAACCAGCGGAATCAAACCGGAACAGATAGATGAAGTGGTTCTTGGTAATGTTCTGACAGCCGGAATCGGACAGGCACCGGCCCGGCAGGCCACGATCAAAGCAGGGATTCCGAATAAAACACCCGCAACTACAGTAAACAAGGTTTGTGCTTCCGGCATGAAAGCTATTATGATTGCAGCCGATCAGATTTCACTCGGACACAATGAAGTAGTGATCGCCGGAGGAATGGAAAGTATGAGCAATGTCCCCTACTATCTGAAAAAACAGCGCTTCGGTTCCAAGCTGGGCCATACTGAAGCAACGGATGGGATCATTTCCGATGGTTTATGGGATGTATACAACGATTTTCATATGGGCAATGCCGGTGAAATATGTGCCAAAGAGTGCAATATCAGTCGTGAACAGCAGGATGAATTTGCCATTGAATCATACAAACGGGCAATAAAAGCTCATGAAGATGGCTCTTTGGATAACGAAATTGTTCCCATCAAAGTAAAAGGACGCAAAGGTGATGTTACAATGGTGAAGATGGACGAAGAGCTGGAACGTGTAAATTTCGATAAAATCCCTGATCTTCGACCGGTTTTTGATAAAGAAGGCACCATCACTGCGGCCAATGCAAGCAGTATTAATGACGGAGCCGCCGCACTTCTTCTGATGAGTGAAGCAAAAGCTGTTGAACTCGGGCTGAAGCCTTTGGCCAAGATCGTCAGTCACGCCAGTTCAGCCAAAGCTCCCGAGTGGTTCACCACTGCCCCGGCTGATGCCATCCCGAAAGCTCTGCTAAAAGGCGGAATTGAAAAAAAAGATATTGACCTATTCGAAATTAACGAAGCTTTTTCTGTGGTGTCACTCGCAAACAATCAGCTTCTCGAACTGAATCCGGAAAAAGTAAACATACATGGCGGAGCGGTGAGTATCGGCCATCCTATCGGCTGTTCCGGGGCAAGAATTGTGGTAACCCTGCTTCACGCGCTCAAAAAAACCGGTGGCTCTTCAGGTTGTGCAGGTATTTGTAACGGCGGCGGCGGTGCTTCGGCCCTCGTAGTGGAAATGATTTAAATCATGGTATAAATTCTTATGGTGCCGTTCCGGGGTAAATGAATTCAATAGACTCCCCCTCGATACCTATACCTATCTGTAGAAAATGAGGGTTATGAATCCGTCAACAGAAGAAAACCTTTTCCCGGAAACCCGGGGAAAGTGGGAATCCTTACTACAAAAATAAAATTTATTCTCTGTTTTATTTTGGACTTTTCGGTTTCCGAATAAATATTATTCTAACAAAAACCTGTTTTTATTTGCCATAAAAGTATAATTCGATTACTATAAAATGAACGTGGCAGATGCAGAGGTATCAGCCAAATACATGCAAACTACTTGGTTCTCTCCTTGGAATTAGTTTTTAAATAGTTGGCGAGCTCATCTTTCTTAACCTTTCCGTTGGCTAAATCCATCATAATAGCAAATAGGCTCTTTTTCTCAGGAATCAGTTGATGCCCGTTAACATACAAGAAAGTATACATAGCGATCAAAGCAATGCGTTTATTGCCGTCAAAGTAGGGATGGTTTTGACATAAATGGAATCCATAAGCCGCTGCCATTTCGAAGATGTCTTTATGAACATATTCTCCGTTAAAACTAGCCTGGGGTTGAGCAAGTGCAGATTCGAGTAAATTTTCATCTCGGATTCCTTGTTCACCACCATATCGTTGAATTTGATCATTGTGAAAAGACAGGATGGTGGTTTTGTCTAAAAACCTTATCATTCAGCCAAAGCCTTTAATACATCCTTGTAATCAGTATTCGCTTGACGATAGGCTTTTGCCCATTCTTCAAATTCAGGATCGATAGGGTGGAGTTCCAGGTTAGAGCCTTTGCGCTCGATGGTCAGTCTGTCACCTGTTTTCAAGTGTAGTTCATCGATCAATTGCTTGGGGAGTATAACCCCAAGGCTGTTTCCGACCTTTCTGATTTTGGTTTCCATAGTATTTGAGTTAATTTAAAGTTATAACAATATTATTACTTTTAATTCACTTCTACAACGGTCTATCGAAATCCAGTAGTATGTTCGCATATCAAGCGTTTCAACCGACTGGAATCGTTGAGATGCCTGTAGTACATTATAGCTCAGTCGGTTAAACGCCGGACCGTTAATTGTCACCGCAGGTTACTGAATTCAAAGAAGTGATTAGGAGTTAATTATATCAAAGAATTCTGACATGGTTTTGATTTCTGTATCACCATTTTTTTTCAATACCAATAGATCTTTGTCTCCTGTTAATAAGTAATCAGCTTTACCATCAACTGCCAGCGACAGCAAAAAGTTATCTTTAGGATCCCGACATTCTGATATCT
>SLGL01000288.1 GCA_007123785.1 Balneolaceae bacterium | reverse complement strand
TTCAAAAACAGATTCTCTTATCTCTTTAAGCTGTTCGTCATCAACCTGCTCTTTCAGTACATTTACCATTTCATCTAAAAGCTCATCTTTGTGATCAACACTCAGGTTTGCAAGAATTGCAGATTTATCAAGAAGTGAAAAGAGGTTCATAGCGGATTATAAAATCACATTAAAATTACATTCTCAAATGGGTGCTTTCAAAATGAAGCAAGACTTAAAGGTAATAATCAATTCAATTAAAAGCCCATAATGGTTTTTGAAGATTTTCAAAAATATTTCCAGTCTCGATATGCTGAATTATACTGGCAACGGAGAATTTCAAGTTTTCTTTCAAAGATAAAACGGCGGAGCAGTCAACAGACGAATTTTTCGCAAGGCAATCAAATAAGATGATTTGGATGTTTCCGGAATAACTCATCAGATGACTCTACCACAGTTTTGCAGATGACACGAAATTATCACCCAACTTAAGGTTTTTTGCCCCTTCCTTTTTTTAGTACTTTTCAGCTTTCATTTTCACAACTAAACAGAATGATCAAACCGACGGCTGCCATAGTCAAAAAAGAGGTGCTTCAGGAACTGCGAACTAAGTATGCAATCAATACTCTTTTGGCTTTTACAGGCGCATCTTTACTATTAATTTTGTTTACCTTACGAGCCCATCAGCTCGACCCGATTCCCAGAAGCGGACTGGTTTGGATTATCATACTTTTTGCAGCGATGTCGGGTATGATGAGATCGTTCGTACAGGAAGCCGACAAGAAGACCTGGGCGCTCCTTCAGCTACACGCCAACCCATCTGAAGTATTTGTGGGAAAACTGACATATAACTTTCTGTTTCTGCTTTTGCTCCATCTTTTTACTTTTTTCTTTTATATGCTGATGATGGACTTGACGATTGTTAGCTTTACCTATTTTACAGCATCGATTTTATTCGGTGCGGGTGGTTTGGCATCAGTTACCACACTCACCTCGGCTATGATTGCCCAGGCCGACAGAAAGGGGGCGTTATTTTCCGTGTTGTGTATACCCCTCGTAGTGCCGCTGTTGCTCATTCTCACGCGAACCACCAACTTTGCTCTGATCGAAGGGCCTGATGAAACTGCACTCAATGACCTCGCTGCCCTGGTGGGATATTGCGGTGTAACCATCACAGCAGGAGTATTATTGTTTGATTATCTTTGGGAGGAGTAAGGAGTTTAACCCGGATTTCTCACAAAAAACTCATAATACTGAGCACTATCCTCAATCATTAAATAGCTTAGTGTTTAATAATCAGATTCTTCAACTTTCCAATTTATATCAGGTATAAAATTCATGATTCAGAATGACCAAATTTCTTTTGGAGACCGCCGTCTTGTGGGACAGAAAAAAGCCCGGCATCAGGTTGAGAAAATTTTGAGATCCGACAGGTTAAGCCATGCATACCTGATTACGGGGCCGGATGGTTCGGGAAAAACTGCTTTTGCCCTCGCGATGGCCGAAGTTGTGAATGGTGTGGACCATTACACAGATCTGAAAGGTACAACCTTTTCAAAAAAATCAAGCTGGTACACCCATCCCGACATTCACGTGTTTATTCCCCTTCCCTCAAAAGTAAGCGACGAGGAACTTAAAACAAGGCTCGGAATGCTTGCGAAAGACCCCTATGAAATCGTTGATTTCAAACTGCGGCCAGCGCTTACCGATCCTGAATCGTCAAAAAATTTACAGGCCTTTTATTCCATCAAATACTATCACGACTCTATTCGCCCGAAAACTGTTTTCAAGCCGAATGAAGGTCAACGAACCGTCATCGTAATCATGGGAATTGACACAATGAACAAATCATCGGCCAATGCTTTCCTGAAGCTGCTTGAAGAACCGTCTGAGAATGTTCTGTTTATTCTTACTGCCTCAAAAACCGATCAACTTTTACCAACTATCATTTCACGATGCCAGCAGATTCGTCTTCAGCCGCTTGCCTATGATGAAGTTGCCGGGGGACTTGTCCGTTATGATGAAATGGATCTGGATGATGCCCGTTTCCTGGCCCGGCTCTCGGGTGGCAACTACTCTCTGGCCCGTTTTTTTGAGATCGAAACTCTTCAAAAAACCCGGGATGAACTGGTAAACTTTCTCCGCTACTCTTACACACAGGATGCCATAGCGCTGCAGGAACTGATCAAAAACTGGAACAGCGGGCTCAACCGGGAAAACCAGATCGCACTTTGCAATACACTGGAGCAATTGCTGCGCGATATCCTGGTTTTTCGTGAAACCAACGACCGGACACTCATTACCAATATCGACAAACTTCAGGTGATCGAAAATTTTTGCAAATCGATGGGTGAAGCCCGTATTGAAGAGATGATTGAGCACCTTCAGCATCTGAAAGAGCTGCTCTATCAAAACGTTCAGTTCAAATATATTTTCACTGCTCTTTCGCTGCGTTTCACCTTTTTGATGAGGGGAAATGAACCGGCCATTCCCAAACATGAACCCTGGCAGCATCTGCCTGCATATTCCGAAATGTAATCAGTATGAAAGAATCGTCAATCAACTTTACCAAAATGCAGGGTGCAGGGAATGATTTTATTCTATTTGACAATCGCACGCTGAAACTGAATGATAAAGAACTGACCACGCTTGCACCATCCATCTGTAACCGCAAATTCGGGGTGGGAAGTGATGGTGTAATTGCCCTTCAGTTCGATGACACCAAACAGGCCGATCTGGTGATGCTCTACAAAAATCCAGACGGCAGTGATGCCGGAATGTGTGGAAACGGCGCCCGGTGCTTTGCACTGTTTGCCCTCACACTCGGATCACCTGAAAAATTCTCTTTCCGTGTTCATGACAAGGTTTATGAAGCGATCGTTGAAGATGAAAATGCAACTATCAAATTCCCACTTGAAACCAGTGTAATTGAACAATCGGTGGGTGATGAAGCGATCCTCAACATTTACACTAATACTGAACATGTTGTCTGCCCGCTTCAACCCCATCAGCTCGACAATGAACCGGAACTGGTTTACCGGGGCCGCCATCTCAGATATCACCAGGATTTTCATCCAAAAGGTACCAATGTGAATTTTATTGCAGGGCTCAATCAGCAAAAACTTTGCCTGCAAACCTACGAACGGGGTGTGGAAAACCTCACACTGGCATGCGGCACAGGAGCCATTGCATCGGCATTAGGCTGGCATCATCTTCAGAACGGACCGAAAGGCAATTTTTCTTACGAGGTAAAAGTAAAAGGTGGTACTCTTTTTGTTCATTTTTCGTTTTCTGAAGAGAACCGATCATATAAAAATATTAAACTGCAAGGACCGGCTGCTTTTGTTTTTGAAGGACAATACTACCTTTAATATCAACCCGAAAATATTCTCCGTTTCAGTAAACCTTTCTATTCTGATTGCCGGACTGTTGATTGTTTTCCAGGGATGTAAGATTTTTGAATCGGACAATAGCTCTCGCGAAAGGCTGCCTGAAATTAATCTTCCCCAAAACCAGTTCACGGTGCCGGGTCAGGTTGTACTTGCCGATCCGGTGCGTTCGATTCGACTGAACAAAACAGGCAATCCGGCTTCGGCACCCATCATTGAACTGGACAGCAATGACCAGCTCACACTTCAGTTCGAGATGCTTCAGTTCGAGTCGAACCAGTTTCGGATCCGGTTCACACATCACAATCCCGACTGGACCCGTTCACCAATTTCCCCCGAATTTTATATCGATGGGCTTTACACGCTCTACCTGGACGGAGGCCGTGTGAGCCAGGGGCAGCGTCCGCAGTACCGGCAGTACCACTATGAATTTCCAAACCGCGATTTCCGCTTCACCCGAAGCGGTAACTATATGCTTCGAATAGAAGATCAGGACACTGGCTACCTTCTCTTCTCGCTTCCTTTTTTCGTGATGGAAAACCGGGGCAGCATAGCATCAAGAGTTGAAGCCTTAACCGTTCCAAGGCGCGATTTACGGATCAGCCACCGTCCCATAAGCCGGTATTCTCTGCCAGATTTTGTAGACCAGCCACAGTTCGACCTCGAATTTTATTATGTACAGAATCAGTTTTGGGGCCGAAGCAGGAGAGCTGCCGAGCTCGACTTTTCAGCACCCGGTGAAGTTCATTTCGAAATGGATCGAAACCGCCCATTTATTGGAGATTACGAATTTCTGGAGCTTCGGCTGGTTGACCTTTCCCTGAGCAATCCCCAGGTGCTGGAAGCCCGTCCCAATGAAATCCCGCCCCGCCTTGTACTTTTTGATGATGTAAGCGGATTTGCATCCACCGGCCGCCTGCTTCAATTTGGCCGATTCGGTAACCCCGACATGAGTCTTCAGGCCCGTTATGCCAACGTGGTTTTTAATTTTGATGGCGGCTCAGACCTGGAACCCGAAACTGAAATCTATGTGGTGGGCGATTTTAACAATTGGGCCATCCGTTCCGGAAATAAATTAGAATATAACCAGGATACCGGCCGGTGGCAGAACAGCACTATTATCAAAGAGGGGATCTATCACTACAAGTATGTACTGATGGAATACGGGGAAATTAATGATCTCTATTTTGACGACCTGTTTACCAGAACGCCACAAGAATACCACGCGTTTGTTTATATGCGCGATTCGCAGCGATTTTATTACCGGTTGCTGCAGGTCAATCACTTTTTGTCAGGGTCATAACATTATTTTGATGATTTGGCCCTGTCAGATTTTGAATACCTGAATAATCTCCGACAAATTTTTAAAACAAATTTATGCGCTTATTGAAGTTTTTCGGTGTCTTTTTAGCCACTGCCATTGTCATTTTCGGTTTCGTTCTCGGATGGAACTGGAAATCCTTTTCCGTATTTCTTGACAATCGTGAAGCATTAATGGAGGGAAACGAGTGGGTTCCCTATACCAGTTCACTTCGGGGTCTGTCTGAATTTATGGGACAAAACCCCGATGTCTCCTCTGTAGCCAGTATTGTAGTCACCCACCCCGATTCATCCCTTTTTTTTCAAGAACACAGCCCCCGTGCGATGGGTGCCACATCCAAATTTCTCATCCTTGCTGCATACGCTGTAAAAATGGATAACGGTCACTACACCGGAAATGAACTGATTGAATGGAACGAAGTCAGCCGCTATCAGCTCCCCGATGTAGAAGCCTCCGCACACCGGGAATCATACCGCACGGCTCAAAACCGCAGCTGGATAGATGGAAATACCATCACATTGGACCGGGCTCTCAGGCTTCTGACAGAATACAATGATCTAGCCCTCACCGATTATCTCTGGTGGAATCTCGATGTAGAGATATGGGATGAGCTTCCCGAATTACTCGGCCTGGAACTGACAGAGATGCCCTTGCCTTTTTCAGGGCTCTATCTTGCTATTTCACCTGGAATCCAGGAAATGAGCTTTTCTGAAATCATGGAACAGTGGGCAGATGCCGAACTATCTGAATGGCGGGAACATGTAATCAGCCTTTCCTACAACTACCTTAACGATGAGGAAACGCGGGTTCAAACAGATCGGTTTTTAAACAGGCACCGCCTTGGCAACACATTTATGGAAGAACGCGATGCCCTTGCTCTGTTCCCGAAAACCACGGCACATGAAATGACAAATCTTTTGAAACGGATCATGAATCAGGATCTGGTGAATGAACAAATTAGCGGAACTATCAAAGACTGGATGCGCTGGCCATTGGAAACACAGGCGGGTATTCGGCAAAATTTCTCAGATTACGGAGCCATTTACGACAACAGAATGGGTCTGATGAACGGAATCGATTTCGGCACCTCGGAATATACAGGGGATACCACTGTCCAGGCATTCTTTCTCGACCAGTTACCTGTCGGGTTCTGGTTTCACGCCTCCGGGGGGCATATGCACCAGGATTTTATGCAACGCCTCATTTACGACCCTGCAATGATCGAACAGATGAAGCGGGTGGTTGAACGATAAAATTCGTATTTTATACTTTCTTTAAACAACATAGCAGAACCTTCCGGAGTCCCTTCTGAAGTACTCAATTTCTGCGTATAAATTTCGTTTTTGTTTAACATCAATGAACAAGTATCACTTTATTTTTCTGACCTGGCTATTGCCACTCTACTTCCTTTTTCAGGGCGGTTATCAGGTGCTCTCCTACTTCGGCGTACAATCCACATACAGTACGGGTGAAAGTTACGTGGCATCGGTCACAGATTTTGATGTAAAACAGATAGCCGCTCAAACAAACGGTTATGTTGTACTGAACTTTACCACTGCCGATGGAGAAATCATCGAACAGCAGCTTGGCCTGCCCGTACAGTTTGCCCAGGTAATCATGGACTCTGAGGTCATTCCCATCCGCTACTCAAAAAGCTCATTTAGCCCTATTGTGATGATGCCGATTTATGAGCTGCAACGCAATGTCATCCGAGTAAACATCGGAGTTACATTCTTTGGATTTCTGGCTACTCTGCTCGTTTCCTTGTATGCTTCGCGTTTTGCCCTGAGACGAATCCGGGACGGTGAAGAAATGCTGGAAATTGAAATGATGGAAGAGTATGATTAACCCGCATCTCTAACCAAGAATTTTGGTTGTGGGAAAGGTGTCTGACGGGTTTTCTGTGTATTAACCTGGCAGTCTGCCTCAAATCATGTACGAACCACCGTTAATATGAAACGTGCTTCCGCTCATGTGCTTCACATCTCCCCTGGCAAGAAATGCTACCATGTTTGCAATTTCAGAGGGTGGTGTGATCTGATCGAAAGCAGAGCCTTGTGTTAGGTAATCCTGCCCGTAAACCAAAACTCCTTCCTTGGCCATATCGGTATCCACAAATCCCGGCGCGATAGAGAAGGCAACAATACCTTTCCGGCTGAAGTCACGCGCAATACTTTTTGTAAAAGCCACCATCCCGCCTTTTGAGGCGGCATAAGCGGCATATTCCTGGGTATCACCGCGATAGGCCGCACGGGAAGCGATGTTGATGATAATTCCCTCCGCCTTTTCGCGATCACGGGCATTCAGAAACCACTTACAAATTAATGACGCTGAACGAAGGTTTACCTGAATAGTCCGGTCCCAAACATTCAACCACTTTTCATCAGATGAAGAAAAATCTGCATCCGTTGAAATACCTGCGTTGTTGATCAATACATCGGGACAGTCATTTTCAAACAGGGGTTTCAATTTTGTCTGAAGATCGGATGGTTCGGATAAATCAACATGTACTCCCCGGAAATGATCATGTTCAGAAAGTGTCTTTGGAAAAGCTGAGATTCGGGCGGTTCCCGTTACTTTGAATCCTTCTTCAAGTAGCCTGAGTGAAATCGCCTCTCCGATACCTCTGGATGCTCCGGTCACAAGTGCCTGTTTCATAATCTGTTATGTAGATCGGGTTTTTCGATAGACCGGAACGTTAGAGCACGCCTCTCCATACATCAGTTTTCTTACATGGGGAAGCAGTTTTTTTGTAGCATACATGTATACATCGGGCGGTACATCCATTTTACTGCAACCTTTCAGAAGAACGAAGCGGTCTTCGTACTGGTTCCAATTCACAGCGTCCAGTTTCTGCCTGAAAATCTGGCTGATTGCATCTTTTTTACTTCCGAAAAAAACATCCTCGGCGTGATTTTCGGCATACTGAACCACAAGCATAAAGGCCCACTTCGGGATGATTGCATCGGTAGAACAATAAGCAGTAAGGTATTTGCCATCATACTGAGACCAGTCGTGCGAATCCATTTTTTCCCGGAACTCTCCCTCTTTGAGAATAAGGCCCTGGAAAAGAAAATCTTTGAGATCCATCTCCTGTACCGCTACACCAGCGGCAAGTTTTTCAAGGTCTACTGTTTCCAGTTTGGATTGCTGAACTTTGTTGACAATTTCTGACATGGGGAGTTTTGAGTAGTAAGTATTGAGTATCGAGTAGTGAGATTGTGTCAATCCCTGAATTAAAATGTATTTATCTTGTGAAACCGTCTCAATACTCAATACTCAATACTTTTATACTAAAAAATTAGAGTGAAAATGACTCACCGCAGGAGCAGCTTCTTACTGCATTGGGATTGTGGAAATGAAAGCCCTGCCCTGTTAATCCGTCTGTATAGTCGAGATTCGTTCCAGCCAGGTAGAGGAAGCTCCTCATATCTACCACCACTTTTACACCCTGATCTTCAAATTCGTTGTCTTCCTTTGTAATCTCTTTCTTTGAGTCGAAATCAAGATCGTAGGTAAGACCAGAGCAGCCGCCACTTAAAACAGACACACGAATGGGAACATCAGACGAAATATTCTGCTCCTGTCTGATTTCCTGAATTCGTTTGGCTGCACGTTCACTAATTGTGATTGACATCTCAGATTCCTGCTCGTTTACGTTTCGAAAAGTTAGGTTTGAATCCCACCGTTTATACCGAAATCACCTGGATTTCAGGGTCAATTCTCTTCACCATGCTTTCGATGGCATAGAGTGTACCCGATGTAGCGGTCGGGCAGGTTCCGCAGGCACCCTGATAGTGAATCTTGAGACGATTACCATCCAGCCCTATGATCTTCAGTCCGCCGCCGTCTGCCAGAAGATAAGGACGAACCTGTTCATCAAGCAGCTGGTTGATCTGCATCAGACGAGGATCGTCGGTTTCCTGTACTTCTTTACTGGCATGAATTTCTTCATCTTCCTCAATATCAAGCTGCGGCTTGGACTGCCGGATCGGAGGAGCAAGTTTGCGAAGCAGATCAGACCATACAGCTTTACCATCTTGTGTAACAGTGATGTATTTATCCACATAGTATACATTAATCACATGGTCGATATTGAACAGGGCGTTGGCCAGATCATCATGTTCGGCCTCGCTGCTGTTCTCGAAAGATCGTGTAACCCCCCGCGTCAGCGGTTCAGCCAGCACAAATCGCATGGCATCCGGGTTAGGTGTTCGTTCTATTTCTTTAATTTTTGGCATAATTTTACCTTTATTTATTCAAAAAATGATTTTGCATACTCTATTCCTTCAACAAGCCGGTCCACATCATCCTCCCGGTTATAAAACGCAAAGGATGCCCGTGTTGTTGCCGGAACACCGAACCGCCTGAGTATTGGCTGAGCGCAGTGATGGCCGGTTCTTACAGCAATTCCTTTTTTGTCGAGGATGGTACCGATATCGCTTGCATGGATATGATCAAACACAAACGAAATGACAGAAGCGCGCTCTTCAGCCTCTCCAATAAAACGAAGGCCGTCAATTTTTCGTAGTTTTTCAACGGCATATTCCACCAGCTTGGCTTCATATTTTTCTATTTGGTCCATCCCGACCCTGCCGATATAGTCAATCGCCTCACTGAGCCCGATGGATGCAGCAATTGGGGGAGTGCCCGCTTCAAACCGGAAAGGCGGCACGTTATATGTTGTTTCTTCAAAAGTAACTTTGTCAATCATATCACCGCCACCCCTGTAAGGAGGCATTCCATCAAGCAAACTCTTTCGTCCGTATAAAATTCCAAAGCCGGTTGGGCCGAACATTTTGTGGGCTGAAAAAGCATAGAAGTCAGCACCGATCTCCTGCACATCCACTTTTTGATGCGGCACGGCCTGGGCTCCGTCAATCAGAACCACAGAACCGGCTTCGTGGGCCAGGTCTGTAATTTCTTTTACTGGATTAACTGTTCCCAGAGCGTTTGAAACATGAACCACAGCCACCATTTTTGTACGGGGGGTCAGCAGTTTTTTGTAAGCCTCCAAATCGAGTTCACCAGAATCTGTGACCGGTATTACTTTGATTACAGCACCTGTTTTCTCTGCAACCATCTGCCAGGGAACAATATTGGCGTGATGTTCCATTTCTGAAAGAATGACCTCATCTCCCTCCGAGAAGTGGGTCAGGCCAAAGCTGTTTGCAACCAGGTTGATGGAATCAGTGGTTCCTGTGGTGTAGATTATTTCATGCTCTTCAGCGGCATTAATAAATGCCGCGACTTTCGGACGCGCTGCTTCGTAGGCATCGGTAGCTTTCTGGCTGAGTGTGTGAATACCCCGGTGCACATTGGCGTGCTCGTAGCGGTGGTAATGATCGAGCCGTTCGGCCACCTGAACAGGCATCTGACTGGATGCACCATTGTCCAGATAAACAAGCGGATGTCCATTCACCTGCTGATGAAGAACAGGAAAATCTTCCCTGATCTTCTCAACATTCAAAACCGGTATGTCTTTTACTGCCTGAGGCATGTTCATTTAATTTAGCTGGTATTATAGAATCAAATTGTTTCCTTATAAAAGGAATAAGCGAATGAGCGGCAAATACGTTGATTATTCGAATCCACACACTTGGTTGAACAACTTTTTGAAACAAATATTAAACCGTTACTTTCGATTCACTGTTCGCTTTCGTGTAACGATACACTTCATCGATCAGAAGTTTATGAACCGACTCAACTTTCACATTTTCAATTGTTTCGAGAGCGAAAGCATAGGTCAGGACCTCTTTTGCTTTCTCTTCGGTCATACCCCGGCTTTGCAGGTAGAACACCTCTTCCGGGTCGAGCTGCCCGATGGTAGCTCCATGAGAACAGAGAACGTCATCTGCAAATATCTCGAGCTGAGGTTTGGTATTGACCAGTCCATCGTCCGAGAGAAGCAGATTTCTGTTTTCCTGGAATGAATCGATCTTCTGGGCATCACGGCGCACAAAAATTTTACCATTAAAGATACTGTGTGCTTTGCCATTCACCACAACTTTATGCAGCTGGTGGCTGTCTGCATGCGAAAACCTGTGATCCATTACAGAATGCGTGTCTGCAATTTGTTCACCGTCAATCAGAACAAGCCCGTCCAGTGTAAAGTCCACTTCTTCATCTTCCTGAATTACACGCGGCTCATTTCTTGTAAGCTTGGCACCCAGAGTAATGGTGTATGAGTGATATTCCGAATTTTTCTCCACGTATGCGATTGGCCGCGATACATGTATGGCATCAATACTGTCGCGCTGAATCCGAACATGGTGAATATGTGCACTTTCTTTCACTTTCACCTCACAAACCGGTATAGTCATGTATCGGTTTTCACCAAGTCCGATGTGATCTTCTATAATCGTCACATCCGATTCCTCTTCAGAAACAACCAGCATCCGCGGCGTAGCCACAAATGGGTTTTTGGCATCGGTATAGAGGTTCAGCACCTGAATAGGGGCTTCTGCTTTCGCTCCTTTTTCGAGATGGATGTAAGCGCCGTCTTCAAACATCAGTGCGTTATACTGCACGAATACATCATCTTCGTAATTAACAAGATTATTCAGGTATTTCTGAACTTCTTCCTCATCGCTGTGATCGGCCAGATTCCCGACTGTCACACCTTTTCCAAGCCCTCCTATCGACGAATACTTCTCATGAAATTTTCCGTTGATAAAAACAAGTCGGCTTCTGTCGGATTCCGGAATAAAATATTTTTCGATATCTGTAGCCGGAAATGTACCCGCCTCTTCAAGTGGCACAAAATCGGTTCGTACAATTGGCCTTAAGTCTGTAAAAATCCATTCCTCAATTTTTCTGTGAGGAAATGCAGTAGAGTTCAGTTCTTTCAGGCTTTTTGCCCGTAAATCCGCCCAAACTGAATTCTCCGATTCGGGTGCGTATTTCGCGAGCTTGTGCAAGATGGATGGTTCTATCCTAGTTGCAAGTGCCATATTATTTCGCCTCTCCGTTTACAGTTGCATGTGTTTCGAGCCAGTCATATCCTTTTTCTTCGAGCTCAATCGCGAGTTCTTTGCCGCCAGACTTCACAATTTTTCCACCAATCATAACGTGCACATGATCCGGCACGATATAGTTCAGAAGACGCTGGTAGTGAGTAATCAGTACAACAGCATCATCTTCGCCGTGTAGTTTATTAATTCCATCTGCAACAATTCGCAGTGCATCAATATCGAGACCGGAATCTGTTTCGTCGAGCAGAGAAAGAGTTGGTTCGAGTACAGCCATCTGGAAAATTTCATTCCGCTTTTTTTCTCCACCAGAGAATCCTGCGTTTACACTTCTTTCCAGGAAATCGGGATTCATATCAACCAGCTCTAATTTATCCCGGAGATAATCATCAAATTCAAGCGGATCTAATTCTTCACGTCCCCGTGATGCAGCAATTGTATTATAGGATTCACGTAACAGGGTATTATTTGTCACTCCCGGCACTTCAACCGGATACTGAAACGCTAAAAACACACCGGCATGAGCTCGCTCGTCCGGATCCATCTCCAGGATACTTTCACCGTTATACATAATATCGCCTTTACTTACTTCGTATTCGGGGTGACCTGCCACTATTTTAGCAAGCGTACTCTTCCCGCTGCCATTTGGGCCCATGATGGCATGTATTTCTCCTTTATTGACGGTGAGATTCACTCCCTTCAGGATTTCAATTCCCTCACCCTCTACTTCAACATGTAAATCTTTAATTTCTAACACGGTAATCTTTATTTGATTTTTGTTTTTTTAATAAAATTTATTTGTCAACAAGTGTTCCGGAACAGGCATGAAACTACACAGCAATCCCGCTATCTTATTCACAGTACTAATTGCATCAGAATATTACCCAACACTGCCTTCCAATTTTATACCAAGCAGCTTATTGGCTTCCACAGCAAACTCCATTGGCAGTTCTTTAAGCACTTCTTTGCAGAATCCATTCACAATCAGCGAAATAGCATCGTCTTCACTAAGGCCGCGCTGCTGAAGATAGAAGATTTGTTCTTCACCCACCCTCGAAGTGGTTGCCTCATGCTCAACTTTTCCTGTGGGGTTGGCTGACTCTATGTATGGAAATGTGTGTGCACCACAGGTTTGTCCAATCAGCATTGAGTCACACTGTGAGTAGTTTCGGGCATTATCCGCTTTCTTGCTGATTTTCACCTGTCCGCGATAACTATTGTCGGAGTTTCCGGCAGAGATGCCTTTCGAAATAATGGTACTCTTTGTGTTTTTGCCAAGGTGAATCATCTTGGTTCCGGTATCGGCCTGCTGTCTTTTGTTTGTAACGGCAACCGAGTAAAATTCACCCACTGAGTTATCACCCTGCAAAATCACGCTTGGGTACTTCAGTGTGACTGCTGAACCGGTTTCAAGCTGAGTCCAGGAAATCTTGGAATTCTTTCCGCGGCATGCACCCCGCTTTGTCACAAAGTTGTAAATTCCGCCCCTTCCATCTTCATCACCGGAATACCAGTTCTGAATTGTTGAATATTTAATTTCGGCATTATCCATTGCAATCAGTTCAACCACAGCAGCATGAAGCTGGTGCTCGTCATACATTGGAGCGGTACATCCTTCAAGGTAACTTACATGGCTGTTCTCTTCGGCGATGATAAGCGTTCGTTCAAACTGACCGGAATTCATATTGTTGATCCGGAAATAGGTGGATAGCTCCATCGGGCAAATCGTATCCTTCGGCACGTAGCAGAAAGATCCGTCTGAAAATACAGCGGAATTCAGTGCTGCATAAAAATTATCCCGGACGGGAACAACAGATCCCATATATTTTTTTACCAGTTCGGGATGTTCGCGAACTGCTTCTGATATTGAACAGAAAATCACACCGGCTTCAGCCAGCTTTTCCTTGAATGTTGTAAATATGGAGACACTGTCGAAAACCGCATCAACAGCCACTCCGGCAAGCATTTTTTGCTCTTCGAGTGGAATACCCAGCTTCTCGTATGTCTCGCGGATGTTTGGGTCTACCTCGTCGAGGCTATTCAGTTTAGGTTTGTTTTTCGGAGCCGAGTAATACTGAAGTTTATCAAATTTTGGTTTTTCATAGGTGGCATTGAACCAGGAAGGTTCTTCCATTTCGGTCCAGGCCCGATACGCCTTAAGTCTGAATTCGGTCATCCACTCAGGCTCATCTTTCTTTTCTGAAATCAGTCTTACGACATCCTCATTGATGCCTTTTGGAAAATCTTCATATTCGACATCGGTGTTAAAGCCATACTTATACTCTTCACCAATCATCGATTCGAGAGCTTTTGTCTCACTCATAAAAAATCCGTTATCTGTTTAGAAACTTTAAATTCAATGGATAGAACATTCGAAACCGGCTAAAGGTTCAAAAAATCAGCGATTTCATTTACTATCCTTATTTGGAATGAATAAATATAAGCAAAATCGACACGTCAATAAAGCCGATTAACTGATTTAATAAGAAAGTATAATCAGTACAAAATCTCCAATTGAAAGATGTTATAAGCGTGATAGATTGTTCTAAATTATCATCCCTACCCTTAAAACCACAAAACTATCTTAAATCCGGACTGTCTATCCATTATTCGACTCGCTGAGCAAGAGTCCCACACAAGTAGTATTTACGATGTCGTCTACAGAGCATCCCCTTGAAAGATCCATATAAGGCTTACTTAGGCCTTGCAAAACAGGGCCGGTTGCTGTTGCACCGGCCAGTCGTTCAGTAATTTTATAGGCGATATTACCTGCATCCAGGTTGGGAAATATAAAAACGTTAGCATTGCCGCCAACAGGTGAACCGGGTGCTTTTGTTTCTGAAATCTCCGAAACAACAGCCGTATCGAACTGGAATTCTCCGTCCATTCTCCATTCCCTGTTTTGTTCCCTGGCAATCTTATACGCTTGCTGTACAAGTTCAACTTTTTCGTGCGAGGCACTTCCTTTAGTAGAAAACGAGAGAAAAGCGATAGCAGGCTCCACCCCGGTTAAGAGCAGATGTGTTTTCCCCGCATCGAGTGCAATAGAGGCGAGCTGTAATGCATCAGGATAGGGAACCACAGCACAATCGGCATAAGTGAACACACGCCCATCAGGCATCTCCATCAGAAAAGAGCTGGATATGATCGAAGAACCTTTTGCCACACCCACCGTTCGAATTGCAGAACGAATTACATCGGGAGTGGAAGCCACCGAACCCGCCACTGCAGCATCAGCTTCACCTTTCTGAAGTAACCATCCGCCGGTAAACAACGGATTTTCACACATCGCCTGAATTTGTTCCATTGTTGGATTTTTATGAGCCAGTTTTTTTCTAAAGAAACTGAATTTTTCATCATCTGTTTGTGGATTTCCGATCGGAAGAATGGTGATATTTTCGGGCAGCACCAGGCCACTTTGCTCTGTCAAACTGATAATCTTATCACGATTGCCTAATAATATGGGTTCAGCAATGTTTTCTGCGAACAGTCGAATAGCCGCACGGATTACCCGAATATCCTGTTCCGCTTCCGGAAGAATCACTTTTTTGTTCAATGATTGTGCTTTATCTCTGATTTTTTTGATCTGACTCATAAATTGCTGATTCTTTTCATTGGATGATTTATCATAGTTTGAGGCGTTTCATTCCGCAAAGAAATCTTATCAGCCGGATAGATAAGAAAAGTTTATTAAACCGTTGTGTAGAAATTTGAAATCTTTCGCGTAGTTTTCATTCTTGATTTACTAAATCATAAAAAGAATGGAGGTCACGGCCAGAATGATTCCGGCCCATTGAAGTTTTGTAAATCGATCACCCCAGCGGATTATGCCTAAAATTGTAGCACCGGCCACAGTTAAAACATTCACCGCACTATAGACGATAGCACCGCTCAACTGTTCAAGGGCTGCAATCAAAAATATGGCGGTCAGTAAATTGGGGATGCCGATTACTGCCCCCATCAGCAGCTCCTGCTTTTTAAAGGCCCATTTTTTTTGAAAGGTAATCGTTACGATACCGATCAAAAGGGCCGAAAAAAATACCATTGCCATAAACTGCTGCTTCAGTAAAAAGCCAGAAAATTCCTCTTCAAAAATTTTCAGTAAGGCATCACCCACACCGGTAAATAAAAAGATCAGGATCAGCAGCCATCCCGCGCTAAAGGGCTCTTTCAACAGGTCTTTTTTATTCGGAAGCAGCAGAAAAAGTGTGATAAATACCATAATAATACCAGCCCACTGTAACATTGTGAGTATTTCAAGATACCAGAGAATAGAAAACAGTACGGGGATTATTAATGATATGCGCATAGCTGCCACACTGATCCCAACGCCGTTATAATGAACTGATTTACTGTATACAAAAAAATTGGTAATGAACAGAATTCCGGTAAATACAGCCAGCAGAAGGGGCCAGAAAAGTGCTTCGCCAGAAACTGAAAAGGCGGTGATTGGCTGCTGATAATGAGACATTGCCAGCGCTGTGAGAGTAGCAATGAAATAATTTGTGGTAAGCACCCTGAGCGTATCAAGTTTCCTGAACTCAACAACCTTAAAAAGATGGGCAATCAATACCGAAAATGCTGCACATAATATGATAAAAAACCAGCCAGCCATCACTCTCTGATGTCGAGTGTTAAATTACCAAAAGCCTGAATTTCCTGCGGGCGGTCGTGCAGCCGGCGTGATGTATAGTCTACATTATTCTGGAGGTGCCTGACGATGTCGGACATTCGCGTTCTTCGCTGTTTGATCGCTTCAGCCCAATAATAATTAAATATATGGTGGCGCATGTTTTCCATTCCCGCCCCGCCTGTGTAGAGTGATGAAGACTGTCCCGGCCGATTGCTGAAAACCATAACTGAGTTGGGGATGCGACTGAGCAGTTGACTCGAAACTTCCTGTAAAGCCAGGCCATACGCACTGCGAACCGGACTGAGTCCTTCTGAGCCAGTGAGATGTGAAAATTCAAGGTCTGCCATCAAAAATAGTGCTGAGGGACTGATTCGTTCAAATTCATCAAAAATAAAACTTGTCAGTACACCGGGACCGTCTAAATCGTCGATCAGATCGAGGTACATATTTCTCTGATCGGTAATAGTGGCAAAACCAGACAAATAGACAAATAGCGCTCCTGTTTCGCCCATTCCTGAGACGGCACGAAGTTTTTCCTGCCAGTCATTTCCCGGCTCCATTTCGATAGTATAGATTTGATCATCGTTCATTTGAAGGGCATACCTCATATAAAAACGGAACAACCGGTGGTCCCGGTCGAGGTATTGCCGCATTTCAACACCTTCCAAAAATCCGTTTGTAAGGATAATGGCTCTGTCAGCGGGGTTATTTTGTTTCAGAATCGGCACCGAACTTTCTACATCAATTTCACCAAAGGGTGCTTCCTCAAACTCAAATACATCGGGGGTACCCGATTCCGCCTCGGACATCCACTCCACATCACCGGAATTTTTTGCCAAGTATACTACAGAGCCACCAAAACGCACACGGTACCAATCGTCAAGTTCACGGTCCATAAGCCTTAGCGAGCTGCCTACACCCACTTCGGTCATTACATTCATCTCATTTATAACCGGAGCATTCCGAAGAACTGCTACCGGAGAGGTTATGGTTACAAATGGAGCCAGAAAACGGCTGATGGGAATGTGATGTTCCAGGGTTTCCTCCTGGTAGTGAAGAGCCAGGTGTATTGAAGCCTCCTCATCCACAGCTCCCTCAAGATGGTCGGCCACGGTTGCAAGGTTCACATCCAGTCTGCCATTGGATAATGTCAGACCGCTTTGTGCCAAAATCGTCTCACCCTCATAAGCGATTTCAAGATCAACGGTAAAATCGAAATCACCCGGGTCACTCCGAAGGGTGTCGTACACAACTTCGAAGCCGCTTCTTCGCATTAATTGTGTTTCCCCTGTTCGAACTGGTTCTCCCGTGGGTGTCATGTTGGTGAATGAGAGGCCTGCCAGCACCGCCGATGTTATGTTTAGTGCAAGCCGCTGGTTAGATGATGCCGAAGGCAGAATCAGATCGGTATTGGCAGCCGTAAGAGCAAATCCGGCTCCTGCAGTTCCCAGCAATAGAAATCCCCATTTTGGCCTATACTGCTGGATCGTCCGTTCTACTTTTACCCTCTGTTCAAACTCTATTTCACGTACCTGATGAGCTGAAAAACGCATCACGGGATCATCAACAGAGGGCTCGCTCTCTACAAGCAGTACACTCTTTTCAGCCAGTAAATTTGGCTCTCTGCTTGTATCGATTGCGTTCTGTTCGGTCACAATCCACCTGCTGGATGTACAGGAAATGCAAAAGATAAAAACCAACAAAAATGCCGGCAAACGCAGTGCCTTCATAAGCAGGTTTATTTAAAATGAGATTACAGCTCCCAATCCCACAAGATGTCTCAGTTTGAACGAATCTTCATCTCCCGGATCGGAGAGCCAAAACGGAATTTCGTACCGGAGTACAAAACCTCTCGGTTTTCCTAAATAATCGGGAATGTTCAAAGATAACGAAAAACCGGCTCCGGCATTGGAGAAAAGATCATCGGGTTCACCTTTCTGAACACCGAGAGACATTCCGGCATCAAAAAAGAGGTAAGAGCGAAAATTCAAAAATTCAGAAGCATAGGGGATATTGTTGAAAACTTTAGCGATGGGATTCCAGTAATCAAACTCAGCGTTAATGGAGGTAAAGGAACTGAACAGATTGGGAGATGCTCCTTCGTTTAGACAGTTTCCTGCATCATCGGTTTCCAAACAGGATATTTGAAAAGTTCCGATATCCTGCGACGTGTAACCCC
>SLGL01000069.1 GCA_007123785.1 Balneolaceae bacterium | reverse complement strand
GGCACTGTTTCATGCGCAGGTGCCGGATGGTTTTGATGCCCGGTGTTTCTTTTGCGATGCGTATCAGGTCAGACAGATGAATGGTGTCGCGGAAATTGGCCTGTTCCAGCTCCTCATCCAGGATAAATCCGTTTTGAAGAACCGGCCCTTCAAAAATCTTCTCAACAGGCTGTCCCTTGTCCAAAAGCTCATTCAGAGAGTAACGGTTTACAGGTGGAGAAAGATACTGCTGAATACGGAAGAGAAATTCTGATAAAACGGCTGCGGCGTTGGCGTTGCTCTCCATTTCAAGATCTCCGCAAACAAGGATGTCTACAGTTTCTGCTTCTGAAACATCAGCCAGGTCTTCACACAGATTCCGGTTGGCGTGATACTTTTTCCGAATTTCTTCCGTGATCCGGTCGATCTCCTCTTCTTTTTCCGGCTCATCCATCATCTGTATCGACAGGTCCGGTTCAAACAGAATCCGGTTCAGGCCTTTCAGGGTAAATTGATCTGTTTTTTGGTAGTGCTCTCCCAGGCTATTTTTATAGCTGAGCCTTCCTCTGGAATAGGCCTTTTCTGAGTCCTCTTTTTGAAGACAGAAGGTATTCACTTGGTGATCTTCGTCTGGCCGGATAAATGCATTTTTTACCCCATTAATATCGATAAAGAGTTTGCGGTAATCCGCCCCTGAAACGGGAGCAGTGGTTAAAATCTGTTTTGCAGGGGGGAGGGCGGCGGAAGTGTCACCGTTGCTTTCGGCGATCAGGTCTCGAACAGGCAGGCGGATGCGGTTGCCCAGATCGGTGATGGCGTAACAGAGCACCTCCAGGATCGTAATGCCGGGATCATGCGAATTGTAATCGGTCCATATTTTCCGGCTCAGGTTTTCAATATATTTTAGCCCTTCGCTTCGCAAAAATTCGAAATCCCGGTCATCGTTGGTTCTGATATTTTTTTTGATTTTTTCCGTTTCCATATCAGCACCCCACCGCTGGTTTAATATCATGATCGCCAGAAGCCAGGATAGCTGCCGGATGCACCGGACTTACTTGTTTCGTGTTCACTCCGCCCCCTGTTGAAGGTGTGTGAACCATTACGAAATTCTCTACATAATCGATGTAGCCGAGTGTTTCGAGATAGTGAATAATTTCATATTTGTAGAACGATTCACCGAAACGGATCTCCGCCGAACGGTCGAACATCCAGGGTGTGAGCAGTTTTTTCAGGTCTTCTTCGGTTCGGTTTCTGTAATGATTAAAATCGAGTCCGTGCCTGAAATTTACATGAAACTCAAAGGAAACCTCTTCGTAGTCAGGATTCACAACATGAAGACTAGCATGAAGCGGCATCTTTGGTCTCAGGAAAGAGTGCACGCGGTCCATCAAGTCCTGACTCGCTTTCGGGTAAAATCGGACTGGAGTGCTGCTTTTCGGCAGTTTTGGAATCAGTACCAGTGTAATATGACCGGGTGCCAGTTGCTTTAGTTTATCACCAGCTTTCCGTGTGTGATTTAGACATTTTACTTTGTAAATTTCAGGAAACTGCTCCAGTACAAGATGTTCATAATCCCAGATAGTAACGCCCCGGTTTTTATGGCGCAGCCGTTCGCTCACGCGCCTGTAAAACGATTCCGATGATTCAGCTGCAGCTCCTCCAAATGATGAATAGGGCTGTTCTGCCGATTTGATCGGGGACCGCCTGTACAGAAGCTGGCCGATAGTCTCCGCCGGCAGATTGTTTTCAAGATGATCTTTACTGTTATTGTTATCTGAAAAAACCGCTTCACACGCCTGTGCATGAATATTGATGAATTTAGGAACGGCATCGGTGGGTTTATTCATCTGGATGCGGAGCCATGTCAGCCCGGTATTCAACAGGCTGTGTTCGAGAGTGGCTTCTCGCGGAATTTGCAGCTCCACAATTCCCGATCGCAGAAAGTTATTCGTGTTGTTCCGTACAATATCACTCCCTGCCAGCGATTTCCAGGTTTCTCCGGACAGTACCGCCCAGACCGGTTCCTCTTCTTGGGTAAAATGGCTCTCTTCGGGATTTTCACTCCCTTCATCCACCTGAAAGAGCAGGCTGAGATTACTGCCCGGTTTCAGGTCTTTCAATCCGATGAAGAGCGATTTTCTGCGGTAATCGGGCAGCAGGGAGGGGCCAAGATCCCGCACCTGTTCTGTCCCGAAGGGATGTTGCCGAAAAAGAGCAATTTGGGAATCTTCCGAATCGTAACCCAAAGAGGTGACATCCAGAATGGTTTCAGCGGAATAGTTAAGTGTCAGTTCATCCAGAAGGGGTGTATAGGGCGGATTTGGGAGATCATCGGGGTTAACTTCACCATTTTCATTGGGAGTTTTTTTGCTCGCATTGATGGTTTTGGCTACATAGATTTTAGGATAGAGATCGTGGAAAAAGGATTCTGTCAGTGTAAGCTCTATTTCCGTGTTCCCGGTTACTGTCTGTGTTCCGCTTACCCCGACATCAATCATCGGAACTTCGTTTGTGAACAGTGGAGTTATTTTTGAACCGGCATAGTTTGAGGATAACCTCACATTAAAAAGTTCCTTTAGCGGATCGGAAGATCCTATTTTTGTACTTTTTTTCATTTTGAGTGAAAGTAAGGATTGTACTTCCGGTTTTTCTTCCTCTTCTGTGCTTTCCTCCTTTTCTAATTTGACAATGAAATCTTCTTGCTGCTGATTATTTTCAACCCTTGTAAGTCTTTGTACATCATCCGATTCCAATAATTTCATTTTCAGCTCAGCTGCTATCTTTATTAGCTCCTGAGACAAATTGTAACTTTGATCCCCGGCAGACAGGTTACTGGATCGACTTCCTTCAATCAAATCATCGTAAGCTTCGTAATGATCGGTAAAATTTGCCGGAAGGTTCAGCCATTGCATGTTCATCCCGATCTTTGTTACCGGTTTTCCGGCCATTTCGTCAAATGAAACTCTAAGCTTCGATCCGGCCTTGGGTTGCGACCCAAACGGCATAAAGGGTTTTGAGGGGTCCAGGTTTCCAAGTTCATTCCGCATTCGAAGAGATTTGATACCCGCCACATCCACCGAAATTCGTACCTCTTGCAGTTTAAGCTTCCGGATCATCAGGTAATCCTCAGAGTCTGTGAAGGAAAATTTTAACACCGGATATGTGGTTTTCAGTCCACTTTCGTGAATCTCTTCATCATAGCCGGTAACAGGTTCATTATCGGTTTTCAATTCAATTTCCAGCGTGATCCGGTCACTTCCCTCCGCTGCCGCTACGTTCAGTGTTTCGCATGAAAGCCACTCTTCTTCGGTAGTGATTGCTGCCTTCATATTACTGGATGAAAGGTTTTTTTCAAGTGGTTCGTTAAAATCCATCTTCACTGTGATGGTTCTTTTGCCTTCATTCATTTTCAATATGGGGGAGGAAACATAAAAACAGAGTTCGGCTTCCGGCCAGTTTTCATTCCCGAAAGCCTTCCAGGCGGTTCCTTCATCTGCATCTTCATCCAGGCCTTCGGGATGCCGTGCATTATGGGCAAACCTCAGCACTCCTTCATCTGTAAATGCCGACTTAATAGATTCCACTTTTGCAGGGTTCACCACCAGCGGGGAAGTCACTTTGTAATGGAGCGGATTCCCGTCACTGTCGTTTCCTGCATTCAGCAGTGTTTCCTCTTCGATCAGGGTGTTTTTGGCATTTTTGGCCAGCTCAAAGAGGATGTGGACACGATCGGACTGAAACGGCTTTTCCTTCAGTCGCAACACTTCGCGATAGTAATAATCAAGATGGCGTTTGGGCAGGTGATTTAGACTTTTCTGAGGAAAGGCCAGCATTTTCAGAAAAGAGATAAAAAGGCCGAAGAATGGATCGGCCTCACCACCGGTGTATTCTTCCGTGATCTTCTGTATTTCATCTCTTTGCTCAAAAAAATCCTGCCAGTCACCTGATGGATTTTCAGGATTTCCGGGCGGGTAAAAGTTTATCAGTCTTGCATACTCTTTAGAAAAACTTAACCAATCATCAGGGCTGAGGTCGTGGAGTTTTACATTTTCCGGATTCAGCACTTCCGATCTTCTCCCGGTTTGAGAGGTTCCTTCACGTTGCAGCGGATTGGTATATTCACAGCTTTCACTCATATTCCGTTCTATAATTCGGTTCCTTCTTCGATGTAGAATGGATAGACCATGTTAAAGCGAGAGTTGGTTGCCCGGATGCGGTATTCGATCTCAATCAAAATCTTGCCTTCTGGAAGCTCACTTTCATCGAGTTCAACCCGCAGCGGTTCAATACGTGGTTCGTGATACAAAATGGCGGTTTCTACAGACTGAACCAGGTATGTTTTTATCGATTGATCAAAGGATTCAAACATCATTTCATCAAGATTGCTGCCGTAGTCTGGGCGCATTACACGCTCTCCGCGAACGGTTCCAAGTAAAATTTCCAGGCTCCGTTCCACATCATCGCGGCCTGTGGTCATTGACGTCTGCCGGGTCGACTTGTTGAACTCGGGTGGGAAACTCCATCCTCGTCCGGTAAAATCGGTTCCTTTTTCCATCATTATCCTCCAATCATAACAGTGGGTTCACCAGCAGTAATCGTACCGCCATGAGCGGTTGAGTCTCCCATCCGTGCAGCGGGCATTCCTTCGATCAAAACCGTTGCAGATCCCTGGATGATTGTGTCGGGCGGCCCGGTACATGTGGCCATATCTCCAACCCGTGCCGCAGGCATTCCACCAATCAGAACGGTGGGAGCGCCTGCCGGCAGAATGGGTCCGCCAACGTGTGGCACAGTTCCGGTTGTCATCGGGCAAACATGCATATCGGTAACTCTGGCTGCAAAGCTCATATTTGTGATTGATTAATTTATCTGCACCAGCGATCCTTTCACAACGGTTTGTCCGCTGGAAGAGAGTTCCGCTGCGCTGCTTCCTTTTGCGGTAAATGCGGCATTTGCTTCAGCGCTCAGGTTGATCCCCGCCTCAATGTTGATATCTCCATCTGCCTTCAGTTTTAAATCGCCATTCGTTTCAATGGTAATTCCGTTGGAATTCAGTGTGATCTTATTTCCGTCGCCATCTTCGAACTGAATTTCCCCGCTGTCATCATCCAGCCGGATCATCCGGCCCGATGGCATTTTTACCTTTAGGGATGGCTTTTCCTCATCAATCTTCCACTCAATACCACTGCGGCATGTCCATCCTTTTTTGTGATTTTCATCTTCTGCTTCGATCGGGGCCGGGTTATTGGCACTGTGAACAGATCCCAGGATTACGGGCTGGTTTGGATCATCATCAATAAATCCGACAATCACTTCATCACCGATTTCCGGCCGGAAAACCAGTCCGCGTCCGTCCCCGGCGCCTGTGGTAGCCAGCCGTGCCCAGATACCCTGTTCTTCAGTATCCACCATCGGCAGACGTACCAGAATGCGTTCGTCTCCTTCGGGATCATCCTGAATCTGTGTAACAAGTCCTGCGTGCAAGCCACTGATGGAAGCGTGAAGCCCTGCCGAGGGAGGGGCCGATATTTTGAACTGCTCACTGAACCATTCCGGTGAAAGTCCGTATTGGATGTCGGTCTGCCATTCGCCCCTGCCAATGGAGTGCTTCACACCACTCACAAAAGCGTTGCCGTTAAAGCGATCACCCAGCCCTTCGAGCGTTATGATATTACCCGGTAAAAG
>SLGL01000123.1 GCA_007123785.1 Balneolaceae bacterium | reverse complement strand
CCTTTCATCACAAAACGGTCGCCTTTTTTTTCCACATCATTTTCAGATAACGGCACCCGTTTCACTCCCTCTGTTTCTGCCGCTTTTTCTGAACTGATAATTTTTCCGTCTTTTTCATAGGCTGTGTATTCCACTTCGCCCAAAATCATTCCCTGGTGTACCAGGCGCTGAAATGGCTCTTTGGTTGACACTACACCGCAATCGTATAGCACTTTGTACCAAAACCGGGCATAAAGAAGATGTAGCACTGAATGCTCAGAGCCCCCAACATAAAGGTCCACCGGCATCCAGTATTTTTCCTCTTGCTGGTCTACGGGTCCACCATCAAAATCAGGGCTTATGTACCGCAGATAATACCAGCAAGAACCGGCCCATTGCGGCATAGTATTGGTTTCACGCAGTGCTTTTTTACCGGTTTCGGGATCGGTGGTTTCCACCCAGTTTTTTGCCCTTGCCAGCGGTGGCTGACCGGTTTGGGTAGGCTGAAAATCATCCACTTCAGGAAGTGTAACTGGCAGATCTTTTTCCGGGACCGGTTTCGGTTTACCATCCACATGAATGATCGGAAACGGTTCGCCCCAATAACGCTGACGAGAAAACAACCAGTCGCGCAGTTTATAGTTGACACTTTTTTTACCAACTCCGTTCTCTTCCAGCCATTCAATAATTTTTGTTTTTGATTCGGTAATTTTCAGTCCGTTCAAAATACCACTGTTGATGGATGGTCCGTCTCCGGTATAGGCTTTGCCCTGAAAATCATCGGGTGGCTGTACGGTACGTATTATCGGGATGTCATATTTTTCGGCAAATTCCCAGTCACGTTCATCTTCTCCCGGAACAGCCATAATGGCTCCTGTTCCATAATGAGCCAGTACATAATCGGCAATCCAGATCGGAATTTCTTTATTATTAACCGGATTGATGGCATACGCTCCGGTAAACACACCGGTTTTCTCTTTTGATAGCTCCTGACGTTCGAGATCGTATTTTTGACCGGCAAACTCAATGTATGATTCCACCTCTCCCCTTTGCTCATCTGTTGTTAATTCATCAACAAGTTGATGTTCCGGAGCCAGAACCATGTATGTTGCACCAAAAACCGTATCGGGCCGGGTGGTAAACACGCGGATTTTTTCATCACTCTCGGGAATTGCAAAATCGATCTCTGCTCCAATTGATTTTCCAATCCAGTTGCGCTGCATTTCTTTGGTCGATTCGGGCCAGTCGAGGTCGTCCAGATCTTCGAGCAGTCGATCGGCATAAGCTGTAATTTTTAATACCCACTGCCGCATCGGCCGCCTAACCACCGGATATCCTCCTACTTCACTTTTTCCGTCGATGACTTCCTCATTGGCAAGAACCGTTCCCAATTTTGGACACCAGTTTACCGGCTGTTCATCTTCATAAGCAAGGCCGCGTTCAAAAAGTTTCAGAAAAATCCACTGGGTCCATTTGTAATAATCAGGATCTGTAGTATCTACCTCTCGATCCCAATCGTAAGAAAAACCGAGCATTTGCAACTGTTCACGAAATCGTATGATGTTTCTCTCGGTAGTAATACGGGGATGAGTTCCGGTTTTAACTGCATACTGTTCAGCAGGCAGCCCGAATGCATCCCACCCAATGGGGTGCAGAACATTGAAGCCTTTCATGCGTTTGTAGCGTGCCAGAATATCAGTGGCTGTATATCCCTCGGGGTGGCCAACATGCAACCCGGATCCGCTCGGGTAGGGAAACATGTCGAGAATGTAGTACTTCGGTTTATCGTGATTATCCAGTGTTTTAAAGGTTTTATTCTCTAACCAATATTTTTGCCACCTGGATTCGATTTTCGAGGGATCGTATGAACTCATTAAACTTATTTTGGAATCTGAATATATTTTATTGAACAGCTTTAAAATATAAGGAAAAATGAGGTGGGAAAAAGGAGTGTTAGCCCGGTGATAGTTCCTGTAGAGCTGCAATTTGTATCGATGCTTACAGATTCAAAAAGACTCAAGCAGAGATACTGAAAAATCAGTTAATCAATTGCCGGAACCGGTCGGAAACTTTCACATTTGAGTGAAAAATAGCATCCCCCCCTGTCGCAGAATCTCGTCAGAGGTAGAAAAGTTAAAACAGAATTAAGTTACCTCCACCCAGCCCGGTCCATTAAGCGGATGGCGAGGGGATTATTCAACCCATACATCGAAACATTCACAGCATCACTTTCGTAATCTCCAAAATTGCTTAGCACATCCGGCAACTCGATACCTTCTAAAACAGGAAATTCATTGTTAGCTACAGCATAAATAAGCTGTGCTTCTTCAGTGGCAAGAAATTCAAGAAACTGAATTGCATTTTCTCTGTTGGGTGAATTTAATGCAAGTCCGGCGCCGCTGATATTGACGTGAGTACCTCCATACTGAGCCGGAGGGAAATAAATTCCAATTTGAGCAGCCACATCCCGGTCTTGTTCAGAATTGGACTGAATAAGCCTGGCAAGATAGTAATGGTTGGCAAGCCCGATATCACAAAGCCCGGCTGCTACTGCTTTTATCTGATCAGTATCACCGCCCTGCGGAGTTCTGGCAAAATTTCCAACAAGTTTTCTTGCCCATTCTTCGGTCTCTTCTTCACCGTGTGTTTCAATCAAAGAGGCCACCAGAGATTGGTTGTATATATTATTAGAAGATCTCACGCAAACTCGTCCCTCCCACTTTTCATCGGCCAACTCCCAATATCCTTTAAGTTCGGAGAGATCCACTTTATCCCTGTTATACATAATTGCCCGGGTACGCTCGGAGAATCCAACCCAGTATCCATCCGAATCCTGCATCTGTTCTGGAATGGCTGTTTGAAGATACTCCGATTCGTGGCGTTGAAAAATACCAGCTTCTTTGGCACGCCACAGCCGCCCGGCGTCTACTGTTATTACAATATCGGCAGGGCTGTTCACTCCTTCATTTCTGATACGCTCGATCAGCTCATCACTGGTACCCTCTATCAGGTTGATTTGAATTCCGGTCTCTTCAGTGAATTTGTCGAAAAGCTGGAGGTCGGTGTCGTAATGCCGGGAAGAGTAGATGTTAACCACGTCGCGCTGGGCGCAGGAGACAAGAAAAAGCAAAACAAAAAACGAAATAAAAAATTGCAAATGCATGGAATAGAAGGTCTCTTATTTTTATTTAGAACAATTCTAAATAATAAAGATATTTTTACAAAGAATCATACAAACTCTTCAAGATATTTAAAATCAGGCGTGAGTTTTCCTTTGTGAACAATCACAGCACGTTTTATCTCATCGGGTAAAGAGAGTTGGTCAAAATCTGCTGAAAAATCAGCCTTGGCCAGAGTGGGAATAAAAGGACTCAGGGTAGAACTGAAGTGTTCAGATGCCTCACGGGGTAGTTCACTGGGCAAAATATCCACAGCCATAACGACCACGCCATCTCCGTCAAAACCCATCCCATAACTATCATTTGATGGATTGTAAACAAAAACGGGATCTTCTATTTCAGTTGCTTTTTCAGTACACTCTACTGATCCGTGAACGTCACACGTAATGTCACCTATTACCTGCAAACGAAGCTTATTTTCGTCTTTTTGTTCCTTCAACCATCTTTTTTTAATCAGTTTTGGGTAGCGCTCATCCCAGTAGATACCGTTGACAAAAACGTTTATTTCCGGCAGCAGTTCTTCGATTACAGATTCATAATCTTCGGGTTGATCGATATAGTGCTGCAAATCAAATGTTTTACCATTTTTATGTGTCAGGTAATCATGTGGCAGAATATTAACGGTTACAATTGGTTCATCAAGCGGAATAATACCTGACTTTAATTCATTGATTGAAATATGTTTAGATGGAATTAATTCTAAAATTTCGAGTGCTCCCTGAGAAACATTTCCGTCTCCTGTAACGGCGATAACAAACGGCTGCATTTCGGGTGGCAGCCCCTTCTTATTGATGGTTTGGCCAATTTGTCTGATTTCACTTTTTGCCTGTTCGAGCGTATTGTATCGGTAAGCCTGTTTCAGTGAAGAAAAAGGATTGTGAATTCCCAGCTTTTCATACCTCATCCCGGTCGCCCAAAGTGTGTTGATCATTCCCGCAAGACCTGCATATTTACCAAAAAATATCAACCTTCTCCCCTCTCTGTCTATTATTTTTTCATAGTCTATCAAGGTACTTCCCGCGCTCATGAGTCTCCTCAACATCGACATGTTATAGGACTGCCCCTTGATCACATGAGAAAAGAAAACATAGGTTTTATCGGGTTTAAAGATATTTTCAGGCATCTCTTTGACGCCAAGAACTATATCACAATCATCAAGGGTTGAAATCTCTGCGCCTGCCTCTTGAAACTCTTCATTACCGAAGACCCTCTTATCTGAAGGTTCTACAGATATTTTCAGAAAGTGATCTTTGACATGATGATTAACATCATTAGGCACTAACGGAACACGCCGTTCAAGAGCATATTTATCTTCGTGACGAATACCAATTTTATTCATCAATACGAATTTAATTTTAGTAAAATGGTTCAATTATCCCACGTTTTTTCTCTGTTTTTCCGGAATATGCTCTTCGATTTTTTCGAGCAGATAACGATGGATGTATTCATTGCCGCAAACCACCCGTTGCCCAAACGGCCAGCCCTCTTCTCCGTTCCAGTCAGTAACCACACCACCCGCTTCACGCACAATTAATGCTGCCGCTGCCATATCCCAGATGTGCAGGGAGTATTCGTAGAATCCGTCGAATCGACCACATGCTACACAGCAGAGATCATACGATGCCGCCCCCGGCCTTCTGATTCCCTGGAGTTCCTCCATCAGTACACGGAAAAGCTTCAGGTAAGGATCAACCAGGGAGAGATCATTATAGGGAAAACCGGTTCCCACAAAACCATTCCTGGAGTTAGATGTTTTTGAAACACGAATAAGTTCACCGTTGAGCCATGCACCTTTACCGGCAATGGCGGTGAACTCTTCATCCCGGTTCACCTCAATAACTACGCCTACTTTTGGCTGTCGTTTTTCCCACATGGCAACAGAGACACAGTAAATTGGAAAATCGTTGGCAAAATTAGTGGTACCATCTATCGGGTCGACGATCCATGTTCGCTTTTCAGAGAGTGAATCATGATCAGCCGATTCTTCTGCGAGTATATTATCATCGGGAAAGTGCTCGAAAATCACCCGGAGAATCGCCTTTTCTGCAGCAATATCGGCATCGGTGATCAGGTCGTGAAATCCTTTTTCTCTTACTTTAATCCCCTTTTTTTTGTATTTAAGAATGGTTTTTACGCCTTCCCTGGCGGCCTTTCTGGCAATCTCTAAATCGTGGTTCATTCCAGATGATTTTATATTTGCTGTAAGATTTCAGCGGTTTAGTTCAGATGTGAGAAATCTCTTTTTCTTCCTCTTTTCGGGTATAATTTTTTTGGATGTACTCTTCCAGCAGTTGGCGGAATTCCGCACCGATATTATCTCCTCTGAGTGTAGAGTGGTGCTCTCCGTCGATATAAACGGGAGCTTTCGGTTCTTCAAACGTACCGGGCAGTGAAATACCGATGTTGGCATGGCGGGATTCGCCGGGCCCGTTCACTACGCACCCCATCACGGCTACGTCCATCTCTTCCACACCGGGATAAATTTCCCGCCAGACAGGCATCATTTCTACGATGTATTTCTGAATATCATCAGCCAGT
>SLGL01000015.1 GCA_007123785.1 Balneolaceae bacterium | reverse complement strand
GAGGGTGAGGTGCTGAGAGAGATCAAGGTTAACCTCTTTTTCTCCGTGCTTTAGTTTAATAGAACCAGCCGAGACTCGGTCGGCAAGTTCACGTAAAAAAGAGCTGACCTCTTCGCGCGTCCTTTTTTCTTTGCTTTTAAATAAGTTCCTTTTTTGATTCATACATGGCACCTTCTATTGTTTTTCAAATTTTATGAAAATTAATCAGTTCAGTTTTAATATAAAACGTTCGAATAGCTCTGTAATTTCAAAAATTCTGGAGTTTTGGCTAAATGAAATTGCTTCTAGAGAAGTATCAGAATGCGGCTGCGGTTATCCAGAGATTCAGCGCAGAGAGTACTGCCACAATCCACATGACGGGATGAATCTTTTTAACCTTACCGGATACGGCTGTTAGTAGTGTCCAGAAAAGAAAACCGAAAGTAAGGCCGAGGCTGATGCTGTAGGTGAGCGGCATCAGGACAATAGTAAGAAATGCAGCAACGATATCAGGCCAGCTATCCATTGGAATACGAGTGATACTTTTGAACATAAAAATACCGACAGCCACAAGTGCCGGGGCCGTGGCATAAGATGGAACGGCCGAGATGATGGGTGTGAAGAAGAGTGCTGCAAGAAATAAAATTGCAGTAACAAAAGCAGTTAAGCCACTCCTGCCACCTTCCTCAATTCCGGAAGCCGACTCGATGTAAGTTGTGGTTGTGCTCGTACCTGCAAGGGATCCGAAAAGTGTGGCAACAGCGTCGGCCCCCAGCATTTTATCAATCTTTTTTATGGTACCGTCTTTTTCAACCAGGCCGGCTTCGTAAGAGCATGCAACGAGTGTACCTACCGAATCAAACAGATCCTCAAACATAATAGAGAAAATTGCACCGATTAATCCCCACTGCAGAGCTGCCAAAATATCAAGCTGAAACGCAACCGGAGCGGGGGAGGGAGGTACGGAAAAAAGAGAATCGGGAGCTGAGATGTGCCCAAAAAGCAAAGCCATCAGTGCTGTTCCTAAAATGCCAAGCAGAATGGAGCCGCGCACTTTTCTGGCTTCAAGGATTACAATCAACAGAATGCCGAATAATCCAAAAACAAGAGGGGCTGAGTGTTCTCCCAGTGCGATCATGGTGGCATCATCCATCACCACCAGATCCATGTTCTGAAAACCAATCAGTGTAATGAACAATCCAATACCTGCTGGAATGGAGAGACGGAGCGAGAGTGGAATCGCATTTACAATTTTTTCACGGATGCCCAGCCAGGTCAGCAGCAGAAACACGAGCCCTGAAATAAAAACCACACCCATTGCAGTTTCCCAGGTAATGCCCTCCCCAATCACAAGTGTGTAGGCAAAAAAAGCGTTCAGGCCCATTCCGGGAGCCATCGCCAGTGGAACTTTCACCCAAAATGCCATCAGCAGAGTGCCAAAACAGGCGGCAAGTGCTGTGGCTGTGATCACAGCGTTAAAATCCATTCCTGCACTGTTCAGAATCATCGGATTCACAAACAGGATATAGGACATGGTAAGAAATGTAGTAATTCCCGCCGTAATCTCTTTACCGACAGAGTGGGTTTTTGGGTTAAAACCGAAGAGCCTGGTTAGCATTGATAGTAAGGTGTATATTTTTATTTCGCGGTAAAGATATAAACCTTACATGTAAGCGCAATTCGTTTTTTAAAAAAACCAAAAGAACTCTTGGTTTAGAAGAGAATCTTTTCTCTGCTTAACTCAAACGAATCCAATTACTAACGCTGACTATTTTTCCAATCGGGATGAATCCAGTATGAGGCCTCAGACGATGGCAATGGCTCTTTTTCAAGAATTTTATCCGAGAGTTTTTCGGCGATCATAACCGTGGGGGTATCTGTATTACCGCTGATCAGGTCGGGCATTACCGATGCATCGGCAACGTGGAGATTCTCAACACCGTACACTGCACCGCTTTCATCCACAACAGCATTCGGGTCGGGCTCTGAACCCATTTTACAAGTACATGTGGGGTGGTAGGCACTTTCTCCACGTTCACGAATAAAGGCGTCGATATCAGAATCCGCAGTAGCTTTTGGGCCGGGAGTTAGTTCTCTGCCCCGGAACGGGTCAAAAGCTTTTTGGTTTATGATCTCCCGGGCAAGGCGGATTCCGTCGCGCATCTCTTCACGGTCATTTTCGGTGCCCATGTAGTTAAAGAGAATTTCCGGATGATCTTTCGGGTTATTAGATCGGATGCGGACGTAACCAGTGCTTGTTGGCCTCATCGGACCGGCGTGAACCTGGAAACCGTGGCCGCCTGCGGGGCTGGACCCATCGTAATTGATTGCCAGCGGCAAAAAATGGTACTGAATGTTCGGATGCTGTATACCCGGTTTGGTTCGGACAAATCCACCCGTTTCGAAATGATTTGTGGCACCCGGCCCGGTTTTTGAAAAAATCCATTCCAGTCCAACTTTAAGCCGGCCAAATGGCTGAAGTGACGGATAGAGTGAAACAGGTTTTTTACTCTCAAACTGAATGTACACTTCAAGATGATCCTGTAAATTTTCACCCACGCCCGGCAGATCGGCAATAACGGGAATATCCAGGTTTTTCAGGCGTTCGGCCGGTCCAACTCCCGAAAGCTGTAGAATTTGTGGCGAGTTGATAGCTCCGCCGCAGAGGATCACTTTTTTGGCGGCATATACTGTATGAACTTTTCTTTTTCGGGAAAATTCGATGCCAACTGCTTTATTCTTTTCAAACAGAACACGGTGGGCCATGCACCCGGAAAGTACGTCCAGGTTTTCCCGTTTCATGGCCGGGTGAAGATAGGCCCTCGCCGCTGAACATCGTTTACCATTCCATACAGTTCGGTCAAACGGCCCGATTCCTTCCTGCTGATATCCGTTTACATCATGTGTATAATCGTAACCAGCTTGCTGGCCTGCTTCAATCCAGGCAGCATGAAGAATATGGCGGGCACGGCCTGCCGTTACATGTACCGGTCCATTTCCGCCACGGTAGGAATTGGAGCCAAATTCATGACGCTGTGCCCTTCGGAAATAAGGAAGGCAGTTACTGTAACTCCAGTCGGGAAGACCCTGTTCGGCCCAGCGGTCATAATCCAGTGCGTGGCCGCGGATATAAACCATCCCGTTAATGGATGATGATCCCCCGATTACACGGCCCCGGGGACAGTACATTCGCCGGTTGTTCATGAAAGGTTCAGGTTCCGAATAGAATCCCCAGTTAAGGCGGTCGCTTTTAAGCGGCTCAGAAAATGCAGCGGGCATGTGGATAAAAATAGAGCGGTCTTTGGGACCTGCTTCAATTACCAGTACACGGTTTTCTTTATTTTCGGAAAGGCGGCTGGCCAAAACACTGCCGGCCGTACCTGCACCAACAATAATGTAATCGTATTCTTTTTGTTTCATCTGTAGTAATCTTTTTTATTCAGGATTTGTAATGCCGCCCTGCAAGTCTGGCACGGCAAAAGTAAAAGTTGATATTATTTCTCAACAAATTTTTTCGGTATGTGTAATTCTTGAGGTTCGCAGATTTTTTGTGTGAGTCGTGAAACAATCATAATAGTTGCCAGTCCCGAGAGCATCGCAAGAGTTCGGAATGGAAAGAGTACGGCACCATCTTCAATCATCGGGTAAGGAATCATTGTGGGAATGCCAAGAGTTGGGTCGCCTCCTCCCAGCCTGAGTACAAGTGAAACAGTAAATCCTGCAATGGAACCGTACATGTTCGCTTTTTTATCAAAAAGAGCTGTCACGAGTTGAGGGAAGAGTATCGCATAGACAAAATCACTGCAAAGAAACCATAATTCATATACACTTTTAACCTGCAGAGCAAGAAGTGTTGCTGCGATTCCGATAATCCAAATGACTCGTTTGAGTACTTTTGAAAGCTGGTCTGCCGTAATATTTGGTTTGAAAAGCGGACGATAAACATTCCATGAGGTCATGGAAGAGGCCGAAAGTATGGAGGAATCGACGGATGACATCACCGCTGCTGCAATGGCCCCCAGTCCAATGGTTGCCACAATCGGATTGGTTAAATATCGCACTACGTAAGGGAGTACAAGAGCCGGTTCTTCGGGTGTGGGGGCACCAAGAGCCTCCCAGGAAACTACATCACCAATAATTCCGATCATCATGGCTGGAATAGCTGCCAATATGCAGACAAACCCGGCAATAATAGAGAGCCACATTGCTGTTTTTTCATTTTTTGAAGCGAGCACCCGCTGAAAGTACACCTGCCATGGAATGCCGCCCAGCATCAATAGCAGCATTGAGTCCCACCAAAGCCAGTAATAGTTACCCCATTCTGGATGTTTCCATCCGTCGATTGGCGGAAAAAGAGAAGCAAAAACTCCTTTGCTGTCTTGATAGCTTTCCCATGCCGCTTCCATGCCGCCAACGTGTGAAAAAGCAAAAGGCAGCACAAGAATAAGTCCGCCCATTAAAATAATTAATTGAAAAATATCGGTAAAAGCTACCGCCCATAAACCGCCGATTGCAGTGTATAAAATGGCAATGATGGCAGAAAGAATGATCGATGTAGTAAAATCGAGTCCGAGAATGGTGCCGAACGTGGTGCCAAGTGCGGTAAGTATAGCGGCAGTCCAGAAAATTTCGGCGGTCACAGCGGGGATAGTGAGAACCGCTCCCATTTTTATACCGAAACGTTGTTTAAGCGGGTCGATCAATGTTGTAAATTCGTACCGTCGCATCTTCCGTGCAAAGAAAATTCCGCCAAGAATCAGGCTCATCGAATACCCCCAGGGGGCCTGAACCCATGCCAGACCGTCGCTCATAGCAAATTCTGCAGTGCCGTTAATATAGCCACCTCCCACCCATGTGGCACTCATGGTAAACACGGCTACAAGCAGCGGAATATTTCTGCCTGCAAGAATAATTTCATCCGGATTGTTACTTTTGCGCTTCTTGCCTGCGTACAAACCGATGTAAAAAATCACTCCATAAAAGAACATCATGGAGATGTATCCGGGCCAGTACAGCGATTCCTGCGTGTCCATCAACTCGATCACAAAACCGAGTATAATCAACACGATCATGAGTACTGCTACAGGATAGATCGGTGATTCTTTTGTGAAACTGAAAATATTTCTGTCCGGTTATTTTACCTTTTTAATTTAGCGTAGTTGCCCTGTATAAAAACCTTTCGAAAGCACCGAGAAGTTATTGAATTCAAATCTTCGTTTCAAAAAGAGATTCCGTTATCGTTTCAGTTTTCAGAAAATATGAGCCATTTTTAAAAGAATTTGTAAGTGTTGGTACTTTGCTTTTATTTTATTTACAATGTAATAACGGGTCAAATTTTTAACAGTAGGGTAACAATTCTTTGGTATTATAGCTGGTGAAACACCCTCATAGTTAGCATTCAGTTTCTAAATTCAGAAATACCTTATACAGATGCACTACACCCCTGACGATGATAAACAGTTGATAAACAGATTGAAAGCAGGAGATGAGTTTGCTTTTGAACAGGCTTACAACAACTATCATAAGAGCCTGTACGGAATGGCTGTAAATTGGTTGAAAAATCGAACTCTGGCAAAAGATGCTGTCCAGAATGTATATCTGAGGTTATGGGATTATCGCACAAAGCTGGATTCTGAAAGAGCGGATTCTCTTCAGCCACTTCTCACTACTTTCCTCAGAAACGAAATTTTGAACACCATCCGGAATCAGGACAGAAGAATCCGGGAGCATATCG
>SLGL01000491.1 GCA_007123785.1 Balneolaceae bacterium | reverse complement strand
CGGGACGTTTTCTGCGTATGATCCGTTTCAGGGTGCCATCGGGCTGCTCTTCAACGTAAGCCTCAGCCGCATGGTAGGTTACATCAATAAATGGTGGTTTTACTTTATCTACAAGCTTATCAAGCGATTCAAAGACAGATTGAACCGACCCTCCTCGTTTGGGTGGAATAATTTCAAACGAAATCAGCGGTTCGGTTGCTCTGTTATAATGTTCAATTACTTTCATAAAAAGGTTATATTGTAGCGTGTAAAGTTCACATTTAATAATCTTACAAAAAAATCAGTTTAAAAGATTGCATGAATATCTCACGATCCCCGCATTCGCTTTCTTCACTGTTGAATGAACGAATACTTGTACTTGATGGTGCTATGGGTACCATGATTCAACAATACAATCTCTCCGAAGATGATTTCCGGGGAGAGCAGTTTACAGATGCTCCCGACGACCTGAAAGGAAATAATGACCTTCTCTGTATCACACAACCTTCTATAATACGGGAAATTCATGCCAATTTCCTCTCTGCCGGTGCAGATATTATCGAAACGAACACTTTTAGCGCAAACCCCATTTCACAGGATGATTACAACCTGGGATACATCACCTACGATCTGAATGTGGCAGCCGCAAAAGTGGCCAGGGAAGCTGCCGATGAAGCCACCCGTCAAAACCCGGATAAACCCCGGTTTGTGGCCGGTGCAATCGGGCCAACCAACAAGACACTATCTCTTTCGCCCGATGTGGAAGATCCCGGTTACCGGGCCACAACGTTTGACGAACTGGTTAACGCCTATACCGAGCAGATCCGTGGACTGGTGGATGGCGGCGTGGATACCCTGCTCGTTGAAACCGTTTTCGACACTCTGAACTGCAAAGCGGCGATCTATGCCATCCACGAATATTGCCGCAAGATCGGGAAGAAAATCCCGATTCAGATTTCCGGCACGATTGTGGATCAGAGCGGGCGGACCCTCTCCGGTCAGACTACTGAAGCGTTCTGGATTTCAGTTCAGCATGCCAGCCCGCTGCTGAGTATCGGACTGAACTGCGCGCTTGGCTCGAAGCAGATGCGTCCCTACATCCAGGAGCTTTCGAATCATGCAACCTGCTTTACCAGTTTGTATCCTAATGCCGGGCTGCCGGATGAAATGGGCGAGTACAACGAGTCGGCTGATTTTATGGCTGCCCAGATGAGGGAATACGCAACCGAAGGTTTTGTGAATATTGTGGGTGGATGTTGTGGCACCACTCCGGAACACATCGCGGCGATGGCCGAAGAGGCGAAACGGCATAAACCGAGATTACCTGCCAAACCGAAACCGTATCTTCGTCTGAGCGGACTGGAACCGCTTGTGGTTCGTCCTGAAACCAATTTTGTGAACATTGGCGAGCGGACCAACGTAACCGGCTCAGCCAAATTCAAGCGTCTCATCAAAGATGAGGAGTACGAGGAGGCGCTCTCCGTGGCGCGTGAGCAGGTAGAGGGCGGAGCGCAGATTGTGGATATCAACATGGACGAGGGCCTGCTCGATTCCGAAAAGCTGATGAAAGATTTCATCAACCTGATGGCCGCCGAGCCCGATATTGCACGGGTGCCGTTTATGGTAGATAGTTCCAAGTGGAGCGTGCTGCTTTCAGGCCTCAAAACCACGCAGGGCAAAAGTGTGGTAAACTCCATCAGCCTGAAAGAAGGAGAGGAGGCGTTCAAAGAGCAGGCGCGTCGTATTCTCGATTTTGGCGCGGCCGTTGTGATCATGGCCTTCGATGAAAAAGGCCAGGCCGATACCCTGGAACGCCGAAAAGAGATCTGCAAACGGGCGTACGATATTCTCACGGAAGAGGTCGGATTCCCGCCGCAGGATATTATTATGGATCCCAACATCCTCACCGTGGCAACGGGAATTGAGGAGCACAACAACTACGCCGTTGATTTTATAGAAACGGTGAGCTGGATCAAAGAAAATCTGCCGCTGGCTAAAGTGAGCGGCGGGCTGAGCAACATCTCGTTCTCTTTTCGCGGCAATAACGTAGTTCGCGAGGCGATGCATGCGGCGTTTCTCTATCACGCCATCAAAGCAGGGCTGGATATGGCCATAGTGAACGCCAGTCAGCTCGAAGTGTACGAAGAGATTGAACCGGAGCTGAAGGAGCTGGTGGAGGATGTGCTGCTGAACCGGCGCGATGATGCCACTGAACGTCTGGTGGATTATGCCGATAAAATCAAAGACCAAGAGAGCGGTGTTGTTGCGGCGAAAAAAGATGCCTGGCGCGAAGGCACGGTAGAAGAGCGGATTAAACATGCGCTGGTGAAAGGAATTGTAGATTATATTGAAGAGGATGTAGAGGAAGCCCGTCAGAAATACCCGCAGCCGATTGAAGTGATAGAAGGACCGATGATGGACGGCATGAACGTAGTGGGCGACCTCTTCGGGGCCGGTAAGATGTTTCTGCCGCAGGTGGTGAAAAGTGCCCGTGTCATGAAGAAAGGCGTTGCCATTCTGATTCCCTACATCGAAGCGGAAAAGGAGAAAAACAAGGATACCGAGCCGAAAGCCAAAGTGCTGCTGGCAACGGTGAAGGGCGATGTGCACGACATTGGAAAAAATATCGTGGCGGTGGTGCTGCGCTGTAATAATTATGATGTGATTGACCTCGGTGTAATGACACCCGCCGATAAAATCCTGGCTGCGGCCAAAGAGCACAACGTGGATGTGATCGGGCTGAGCGGTTTGATTACGCCCTCACTCGATGAGATGGTGCACGTGGCCGGTGAGATGACCCGCGAAGGATTTGATACTCCGCTGCTGATTGGCGGCGCCACTACATCGCGCATGCATACAGCGGTGAAAATTGCCCCATCCTACAACAACCCGGTGATTCATGTGCTGGACGCCTCGCGTAGTGTGACCGTGGTGAACCGGCTTGTTTCCAAGACGCTGAAGAAAGGCTTTTTGGATGAGATCCGCAACGAGTACGAAGGGCTGCGCGAGCAGTACAGCACCCGCGGGAAGAAGAAAACCTACATACCCATTGAGAAAGCGCGTCTCAATCGCACGAAGATAGACTGGGAAAAAGCGCCCATCAAAAAACCGGAGAAACCTGGGGTTTCGGAGTATAGGAACATGCCGCTCGAGACGCTGCGGCGCTACATCGACTGGGGACCGTTTTTTATGGCCTGGGAGATGAAGGGCAGGTTTCCGGATATCCTGGAGGATGAAAAAGCCGGAGTTGAAGCCCGGAAACTGTTTGATGATGCGAACGGGCTGCTCGATAAAATCATCAGCGAAAACCTGCTGACCGCCCACGGAATTGCAGGGCTCTACCCGGCCAACAGCGTTGGGGATGATGTTGAAATTTACAGCGATGAGGGCCGCACGGAGGTGATTGCCACATTCCACGCGCTCCGTCAGCAGGCCAAAAAACGGAGCGGCCAGCCCAACAAGGCGATTTCCGATTTTGTGGCACCAAAAGAGACCGGCATTGCCGACTACATGGGATGCTTTGCCGTAACCACCGGCCACGGCGTACTGGACCTGGTGAAAAAGTTTGAGCAGGACCACGACGACTATAATGCCATTATGGTGAAAGCACTGGCCGACCGCTTCGCCGAAGCCTTTGCCGAATACCTGCACCGCGAAGTGCGAACTAAACTCTGGGGTTACGCACCCGATGAGGACCTCGACAACGAGCAGCTCATCCGTGAGAAGTATGCCGGTATTCGTCCCGCGCCCGGCTACCCCGCCCAGCCCGATCACACCGAAAAACCGATTCTCTTCGATCTGATGAACGTACCGGATTTAACGGGAATTACTTTGACTGAACACCTGGCAATGAGCCCCGCCTCATCGGTCAGCGGTCTCTACTTCGCCCATCCCGACGCGCAATACTTCAACCTCGGCAACATCACCCGCGACCAGGTGGAGGATTATGCTGCGCGGAAGGGTATGAGTGTGGAAGAGGTGGAGAAGTGGCTGGGGCCGAATTTGGGGTATGAGAAGGGAGATCTGTAATTCTTTGGCTATTCTCGGTACTGGTTATAAAATATTCATCACATCTAATTCTAAAAAAATAATCTGCTGATAGGCAATCTCCTGACATCGATAGGGAAATCCCCCATTCAAACATTCAGTCTTAGTATTAGAACAAAAATTTGAGTTGTCTTATAGTTTGTAAAGGTCGAAGGTAAAGACCATGCGAAAACAATTTCTAACTATAGAATTAAATTCGAAGCTATGAAAAAACTAATCAAAATAATCATCTCGATGACTTTTCTTTTTGGAATGGCACTTCAATCAGTTGAAGCACAACAGCCTGACTATGACAGAAAAGGGATTGAAATAGGTTCTACTGATAACATAACATTTACTATGGGTCTCCATTCAGTTGGAAGAGTACAGGTATTAACACAAGACAATGTTCGCGTTTGGAGCGGTGGTGAATGGGTGACTCCGGACAATCAACTTTTCGGAATGCAGACGTCCTTTGCAAACCTTGAATTCATGATGGAGATCGGGGATGGTGACATTGAAGTTTTTTTCGACGGATTGCTGGCAACTCAGCGACATCCGAGCCAGTGGTGGGGAAATAACGGTTACATGTATATCCGTCATATTCCAGGAAACTCTTTTTTAACGGCAATTAATCCGCTTTTAGAGCATATTGATATTAAAGCAGGTAATTTCTTCGCTAATTTTGGAGAGCATCAGTTCACCAGAACAGTCAACGCAGATGCACACAGAAATTCGCTTGTTGGAAATCCTGTGATGTCACCATTAGGGTCTGAACCTGGTTTGGAAATTTACCATAAAGGGCTCGGCTATGGTTTAATGATTGGTGCCGGTATTGGTGCACCTGAGCAAGACTTTCAGGAAGCTCGTGGGTACTCATTCCGTACAAAAGCATGGCTTGACTTTATTGATGGTGTATACCTGTCAGGTTCTTACTACACAGTAGATCATGATGCGGGTGTAGACAGAGGTACCAACCTATTCCGCAGGGAGCGCCATGGCTCATCTTATGGAGCCGTATGGAATCTGAATAACGACAATTCAGGTGCAGGTGAAGGTCCCGGCCAGGCGCGACCGGGTGTTGGACAAGAACTTTCTGCGTGGGAAATCAATGGTATCTTCAGTCTTCTTGAAGGAAATAAAATTTCTGCCTTCTATGGACAAGGTGAGGACATTGGCCCGAATCCGAACAATTTTGGCCAGTCCGGCAATGAGAAATGGAGCTACTATGCCATAGAGGTACAACAGTTCTTGAATGATAATTTTTACCTGTCAGGCCGGTTCAGTAACATCAGTTACAGCGAATTCCTCTCAACTGACAATACAGGTGATGTATACAGAATTCAGGGCGGATTTGGATCATTTGTAACTGACAATATTCTGTTCAAAGCTGAGTATGTTTATCAAAAAGCATCCGGATTTAACTCGGAAACAACAGGTGTTGTTACCAGTGTGGATGTTGGTATGGAACCGACTTTCCAGGGATTAATGCTTGAAGTAGGAGTCAGCTTCTAATAATAATCATATTATATTATAGTACTGCAGGCTGCCGGGATAAATTCCCGGTGGCTTTTTTTTGCGCGAAACCAAAATAGAACTGTTGAATGCAATGAAAATCACGAGAAAATTTCACTGCGAGTCTTATACTGAAATAGGTTGACACTAATCTTGAAGTCAACGGAAAAAAAAAAAGACAAATAAACCAATGCCATATTACAGTAACAGTTTGGTCGAAATTAACTTCGACCATATGTTAACGTGATAATCATATTAAAT
>SLGL01000281.1 GCA_007123785.1 Balneolaceae bacterium | reverse complement strand
AGCTGTTACAATGATAGGGTGTATCAGGTAATTAAACAAATAAAGTTAGGTAATTTATTTTATAGGCATTCTTTATTTAATCAAATGAGTCAAAAAAGCGCTTTTTTTTAGAAAAAAAATAGTCTGCATTGTTAATTAAAAAGCACAATTGGAACAACTTTAATCACCTTCAGTTCAGATTTTGTGCATATTTGGAGAATGAAATTAAGTTTTTGGGTGTTTTATCATTTGTATTATCATGCTAACGAAAACAAAAAAGATGTCACGAATTCACGTTTTATCAGCTACCGACAGACCCAAATCCAATGCTCTGAAAGTTTCGGAGTATGCAACATCCATTCTTTCGGAGTATGCGGAAACCAAACTCTTTTCACTGTGTGATTTCCCTTTGGAAGATGTGGTAGGCGGCAAGTATGGCAAAACTCCGGATTCCGTAAAAAAGTACAACAAGGATTATCTGGAAGCGGATGGATTTTTGTTCATAATCCCGGAATACAACGGTGGATTTCCCGGTATCCTTAAACTCTTTTACGATTACCTTCCTTTCCCAGAATCGTTTTCCAAAATGCCGGTTAGTTTAATCGGGGAGGCTGCGGGTGCATTCGGTGCGCTGAGGGCGGTGGAACAGTTCGAGCAGCTTTTAAAATACCGAAAGGCGTACATTTTTCCTGAGAGAATGTTTATTCAGCGCGTAAACGACCAGTTCGATGAAGAGGAAGGACTAAGCTCCGAAAGACTCCAGAATTCACTTGAAAAGCAGCTGTGCGAATTCCCGGACTTTGTTGAAAAACTGAAATAGCCAGCTTTTTTACCGGGAAATTCATATCGTTGTTTGATGTTTTTTGTTAGCGGGCGTAGTGATAAAACCAATTGACTTCTGTTAATGATGAATAAACAGGAAAGCCTTGAATTAATTTAGCCGAAGCATATAGCCAACCCCGTGCAGTGTTACAAGGTAACGGGGATCATCCGGATTCAATTCAATTTTTGCGCGTAATTTGGAGATATGAACATCCACAGTGCGAGTATTGGTGCTGTACTCGTAACGCCACACTTTTTCCAGGAGAGCATCTCTTGAAATGGGTTTATTGGCGTTGGCCAGTAAAAATTCAATAATTTCAACTTCACGGGTGGAGAGTTCTTCTTCCTGATCTCCGGGTTTAACAACTTTCGATTCGTTCAGGTCGATTTTTATGTCACCCAGTTTAAGAATCTCGACAGGCCCTGACTTGGAGTAAGCGTTAGCCCTGCGCAAGCGTGCTTTTATTCTGGCGAGAAGTTCTTTCACACCAAACGGTTTTGTGATATAATCATCAGCACCGATATTCAGCCCAGTTACTTTATCAATCTCCTGATCACGTGCTGTCAGCATGATAATCGGGAAAGTATATTTCAGGTCCCTGACTTCTTTGCAGATGTCGTAGCCACTGATATTAGGCAGCATCAGATCAAGGATCATCAGGTCTGGCTCGGTTTCTTTAACCTTATCTACGGCTTCGGCACCGTCAGTAACAACAATCACGTCGTAGTTTTCTGCTTCGAGTGTATCTTTTAAAGTAAAAACGAGACTCGGTTCGTCTTCAACTATGAGAATTTTTTTTGAGGTATTTTTTTTATTGTCTGGCATATTGTTCTAACTCCACTCTGTCAGGTATGTTAATGGCTTTGTATTCATGGGCTTCGTCTTGTTCTTCTGCGGATATTTGCCGGGCTGGAAATGTAATCGAAAAGATGGAACCCTTATTAACTTCACTTTTCAGGTCAATCTTTCCGCCATTCAGTTCTACCATATTTTTTACTATGGATAAGCCAAGCCCATGGCCTTTAGTCAAGCCTGTCATGCTGTTTTCAACTCTGTAAAACTTATCAAAAACCTTTTTTTGAGCTTTTCTGGGGATTCCCATCCCTTTGTCTGCTACGGTAATTTTGACATCTGATTGATTTGAAGAAATTCCGATTTGAATCTCTTTCGTCTGGCCACTGTATTTGATGCTGTTTTCGACGAGATTATTCAGAATAGTTTCAAGGTGGTCGGGATCAACCATAACAAGAGGGATTTTTCCGTTTGAAATAAACTCGAAGGAGAAGCCCTGGCTCTCAACATAGGCCCTGTTTTTTTGATAATATTCTTTCAGAACGTGATCGATGTTGAGCGACGCTTTTTTGATTAGCGTCTGGCCCGAGTCAACCCTGGCCACATCAAGTAATTTGTCGATCATTTTTCTGAGGCGGATCGCTTCATCATAAATATGTTCACCATATCCTTTGAGGCGCTCTCCGTCGGTTACCCGACCATCGGATATATTCTCTCCTGCCGCCTGCATAACAGCAAGCGGTGTTTTTAGCTCATGAGTTACATTGGCAAGGAATCCGGCCTGCCGCTGGGCAAATTCACGTTCACGCTGGGCGTTAATGAACATAAATACCAATGCACCAAAAAGAACAAATACGGCAAAACCCAAAACAATAAGATTTCTGGTGAGTGAGGCATTTGTAGCAGCAACGGCTGGTGATTGAAGGAACGATGCCTGCAACACCCAGTTATCGAGCAGGTCGGGGAAACGCTGCCTCATGTCTACTTTATCCCTGCTGAATTTAAAATCACTGTTACTGCTGAGCAAAATTTCATCCTGCATCCAGTCGCGAACCCATACCACCATACCGGACTCTTCGGTATCCCCGAATTTAGACATCAGTTCAGTTTCAAGGATGTTGTGAAGCAAGTGATCCCTGTCTATCATGAAATTAATGTGTCCAACAATGTTGCGGTCATCAAGGTTGATGAGGGCAAGAGTCATGGAACGATGTGCATCAAAAGCCACCTTGTTGTTCCAGCGAAAATCTTCAATCGTAATTGTATTCATTCTCGATTTTGAGATACCGAAACCATCACAAACTTCTTTTGGGTTGTTTTCCGATATAGTAAAGAGGCCGGAAAACGGGTCGAATTTGTAGATCGGGTGCTCCTCATTATAACAGCCATCCAGATAATCGGGTGTATAGTAAATGTTGGAAAAAAGTGAGTCACTCAGCGCATCTTTCAATACGTTTTGAAAATGTATGGGAAAATGCCCACTTGCCTCCCAGGAATTTTCGAGGTCATTCATATCAAGCTTGCTGATGCCCCTGAATGGCCTGTAAAACCGGTGACGAACCTTGTTGGTGAACTCTTCTAACTGGAACTTCCTATTCTCTTTGGCTGATTCGATCGTTGACTCCTGAAGTGCATAGAGAGAGTAAACATTCATTCCGGTTAGCGCAATCACAGCGAGAATTCCTATACCAAGGAAAAACCAGCGAAGTGTGTTGCTCTGTTTGAATTTTTTGAAAAGTGGCATATTAGTAAATTTTTCCGATCGCCGGATATTTAAAGTTCAGCCTGCTTCATAAGATTGCAAAATTTGACTGTGTTACTTTAATCAACATTTGGGAATGTTGCAATTAAAACAGTTTACTCATACAGAACTGTTTGTGCCAACTATTTGCAAAATTTTACTTTGATACGGTTTTTCTACTCCCATACATTATTAGTGAAGTCGGTGTGAGGGAAAAGTTCTTCCGGATCAATTTCAACTTTCAGAACCTCAGAGACGGTTTCTATGCGTAACTCTTTGGTTCGGAATCCCTTAAGCCAGTGGTCCACTTCAATTGTTTCGTTTATAACGGAACCATCTTCGAGGGTAATTCTTAAAATAACGGGCATCGGCACATTACCGATATCTTCAATCACAATAACGGTTTCATCACCATCTTCATACACATTCGCCACACTTTGATTCAATACCCAGGTTTCGTAATACCAGGCCCTCCAGAACCATGAGAGATCTTTGCCGGATACATCCTCAAACGTGTTGAAAATGTCCCAGGGATAGGGGTGTTTGTACGCCCATCGCTCAATAACCTCCAGGTGGGCTTCGCGAAAAACTTCTTCTCCAACTACACCCTGAAGTGCATAGAGTACAGAGGCCGGCTTTGGATAAGATGCAACGCCGTAGGCAGGCCCGGGGTAGTGAAAATCTGACCAGCGCATCATTTCCCCTTCAAGATCTGTTCCAGCAATCTGAAGATATCCGCCAAACAGATCAAACTGGTCGAATTGGTCGTCTCCAAAGAAGTCGATGTTGGCCTTGTTTGTGTGAAAAGTTGTGTGGCCTTCATCTATCCAGGTGTAGCGGCGTTCGTTAGTACTAACGATCATCGGGTACCACATGTGAGCAATTTCGTGGGCCGTAACCCCATAAAGGGCCGTTGCACCGGCTGTATTGTAGTCACCCATGATCGTCATCATGGGAAATTCCATGCCGCCACCGATAATTTCGGCACCCTCAACTGAGGTCATGTGTGGCCACGGGTAAGGGGTGGCCAGGTAGTCCGACAGAAAGGTGACGGAGTGCTGTGCATATTCGGTCTGCTCTTCCCAGAGCGGGGCAGTATCACGGTAGTAGGTGTTGATACGAGTGTAATCGGTTTGTCCGTCCCCGGTGAGGTCCCCTACGGGTGTTCTTGCTCCTTCCCATTTCGATTCAAGAGTAGCACTAAAAGCCACATCACGTACTTTTTCAGAACTGAATCTCCAGGTCAGCTTCCCGTCATCGGTAGAAAGGGTGGCATTATCAAGCTCATCAAAATCGGCAATCATTACCATATTATCGCTTTCTCCAGCCTGTTGGTAACGTTCAAGAGTCCGTTCGGCGAGGGTTTCTTCAGGGTTCAGAAATTCCCCGGTTCCCATCACCAGCCACTCCTGCGGCATGGTTACGGTAAGTTCATAATCTGCAAATCCGTGGTAAAATTCGGCGTTGCCAAGGAACGGTTCATAAAACCAACCGTATACATCATCATACACGGCGATGTGAGGGTACCAATAGGCGATAAAATAGAGATTGTCGCGGCTTCGGCCCATTCGACCAGAGGCTCCTTCCTGTGGAATTTTGAACGACCACTCAAATTCAAACTCCATCGAACCGCCTGATTCAAGAGCCGCTTCAGGAAAAATATAGAGCTGAGTGCCTTCCAGAATATAGCCGCTGCTGTTCTGGGTCCAGCGAGCCATTGGTGTGGTTTCTTCCAGTTCTGATCCGTTTACGGCGATTTTTGTGAGCTCTTTACCGCCAGTAATTTCTGTGATCTCTTTTTTTGGAGTCCCTTCTTTATGGAGATTTTGTGCCAGCTCAACAACGATGACATTGAGTCTGTTGGGGGAGTTATTCTGATAGGTTACGATGGAAGAGCCGTAGAGGGTGTGAGTTTCGGGATCAATTTCGGCGTGGAGATCGTAGGAAGCATAGTTTTGCCAGTAGTTTTCTCCGGGTTTGCCGTCGGCCGAGCGGGTACCGCTGTTCACAGCCATTTCGAACGCCATGGGAACGTCGATGGGGTAGGGAATGGGGCGATCCGGGGTGAAAACTTCCGGTTCAGCCGATCGGGTATGTTCCTGAACGGTTTCGGTTGTGGTACAGGAAGTGGTGAACAGAAAAACTGCAAAAAAAACGGATAAGTAGCGCATAAAAAAGATCTTTGATGATTGAAATACTTGTAGAAATGGCTTCTTTTTGAAAAAAATGATTTACAACAACTGGAAATAAGGTTAAAAAATTTATTTTAGAAGATAACCAAAAAAATCAGAAAAGTATTTCTGCCGTCTGAGTTAAAAGTGAAAAACTGGTTTTATTCTAAGATATTTATAATTATTACATAAATGGCTTTATTTCTCTACCTGTCAGTCAGGCCTACAAATAAAGTTTGTAATTTTATTCAACATATTGTTACACAATGCGCTCCTATT
>SLGL01000222.1 GCA_007123785.1 Balneolaceae bacterium | reverse complement strand
TGTAACCTGATGACTGGTGAGAGATCATTTGTGAGTCCAATTCATATTTAGTTTAATAGGTAACCTTTGAAGTGGATTTTCCGTTTTGTGAATTGGAGGTGGGTATTTGTTGCTAAAAACTAAGAGAAGACAATCGCGACTCTTGCCGCATAGCGATTCGACTGGGCAGAAGCCAAGATTTCGTTATGATTGAACGATTTATGAGATATTCGACGTAGCAATTTTAACGTCCATCAGATCGAATATCATTACGTCGTTACATCTCAAAAATCGGATATCATGGAGGTGGATGAAAACAATTTAAGTAATGAATTTTCTGAAGAGAGTTGTAGGTTGAGGGCTTGGATGGTTTTAAGGTATTTCAGAGCAGGACGTTGCCACTGCCAGATAGCTAAAAAAATCATCATTTAAAGAGAAGAATTAATTACTCTTTTCCAGTACTTTTTGGTATTTCACTCCTGCTTTGTGAACCCGGTTCAATCCGTTAAATGCAGCAATTTTATAAGCCTCGGAATAAGTGGGATAATTGAGTACCCGTTCAATAAAGTATTTTATTGTTCCATTGTGTGCCATCACGGACTGGCCCAGATGGATAATATCTGCGGCATGCTCACCAAGAATGTGAACACCAATCAGCTTCAAGTTGTCCGTTCGGAAAACGAGTTTCAAGATACCGTCGGTTTCATTATTGAGGTCGGCACGGGTCAGATTATCGTAATATGCACGGCCTACGGTTACATCAATTTGCAACTCAATAGCTTGCTGTTCAGTTAGCCCGATTCCAGATATTTCGGGAATTGAGTAGATGCCATAGGGAAGGTTATCATCGGCCATAATTTCGCTGGAAGAACCAAACATATCACACGAAGCGAGCCTGCCCTGAAGGAAAGAGGCTGAGGCAAGTGACGGGTCGCCAATTACATCCCCGGCAGCGTAAATACTGGGCACAGATGTACGATAATATTGATCTACGGTGATATAACCATTCGGGTCGGTCTTTACTCCAAGGTCTTCCAGTCCAAGGCTTTTTGTATTGGGTGTTTTGCCTCCCACATAAAGAATATGATCGGTTTCAACAACCTGAAGGCGGTCAGTTTCAGTGGTTTTGAAGAGAACTTCTTCACAGGTCCTGAGATCATTGGATGAGATTTTTTGAATCTCGGTGTTGTTAAATATCTGAATATTTTTCTTTTTAATGGCTTTCAGTAATTCCGTTTTGATCTCCTCATCCAGGAAAGGCAGAATTTCACTCTGTTCATTCAGGATTGTAACACGCGTGCCGAGCGCTGAAAAAATGGTGGCAAATTCAATGGTAATGATTCCTCCTCCAATAATTGCAAGCCTCCGGGGAATATGGGTAAGTTCAAGAATGGATGAGTAGTCAAGAACCTTTGTGTGATCGATATCAAAGATTTTAGGCTGGGAAGGACTGCTGCCCGTTGATATTAAAATATTTTTAGTAGTGAAAGTTTTTTTCTGATGCAGATGATCTACAACTTCCACAGTGTTGGAATCTTTGATAAGCCCCCAGCCCCGAACAGTTTCCACTTCGTTTTTGATGATGTCATCCTTTACTTTTTTGTTTTTGCTTTCAAGGATGGGTTTTTTGTATTCCATGATGTCTTCCATCCGGAAACGTTCGTAGGGTTTTCGTCCTCGTTCATCACCAAACTGAGAATGAAAAGACTGGATGAGTTTGGCCGCTGCACGTAGAGCTTTGCTCGGAACAGTGCCTTTGTGTATCCACGAACCGCCAATGCTCTTGTCGCTGGCTTCAATAATTAATGCTTTTTTATTGAATTTTGTACTCTGCATGGCACAGGAGAAGCCCGCCGGTCCGCTCCCGATAATGATTACATCGTAATCGTATTTCATAAATAAATTAAATTAACGTATTGAAAGATCCGTGCTGAAATAACTGGTTTGAACAGCAACCTTGCCTGTAAAATAAGACGCGGAGGATTATGGTAACTGATGTAGGACCCTTCCAATTTAAACAACTTCTGCCAGTTTATTTCAAACCTAAAGATAGAAGAAATTCTCCTGTAAATCTTCCGAAGTTTGGGTTTTGAGGTAAATCAAAAAAAATTGGAACGTTTTTTGTCTTATTTTTTATTATTCATACTATAATACAATAAACATTAAACACGCTGATGTACCGCGTGTTACAGACACAATAATCTAAACAAAAAAGATCAAAAAATATGGCTTACGAACTTCCAGATTTACCCTACGCATACGATGCGCTAGAACCAAGTATTGATGAGAGAACCATGAAAATACATCATGGAAAGCATCACCAGGGTTATACCAACAAGTTGAATGCTGCACTCGAGGGGCACAAATTTGCTTCTCTTCCTGTAGAAGAAGTGTTGCAAAAAATAGATGAAGTTCCTGAAAAAATTCGTCAGGCCGTTGTAAATAATGGTGGAGGTTATGCAAATCATAACTTGTTTTGGACAGTACTTTCTCCCAACGGAGGCGGAGACCCAAAAGGAGAAGTTGCTAAAGCAATTAAGGATACTTTCGGCAGCTTTGATAGTTTCAAAGAGAAATTCAGTTCAGCTGCTGCCGGTCAGTTTGGCTCCGGATGGGGTTGGTTGTGTGTTGACGGAGATGGTAATCTACAAATCGTTGCCACCGCCAACCAGGACAGCCCGTATATGAATGGACTAACTCCCATATTTGGGGTGGATGTCTGGGAACATGCCTATTATCTGAATTATCAGAACAGGCGCCCTGATTATCTGAAGGCAATCTGGGATGTGGTGAACTGGGACCAGGTTGAAGAGAATTATAAAGCTGCTATCTAAAGCAGACTGTAATTTTTTATCTGAATTGAACATCAAAGGTGTTCCATACATGTATGGAACACCTTTTTTTACATTTTAAAAAATTAGTCAAAACTCAGAATAAACCATTCCTCTTCATTAGGCAAACTTTGTCCAGAGCTGCGTGGCCGCATCATTGGCCGGCGCTGACCGTACCCCCCGCGCTGCTGCCGTGTTGCAGACATATCGCTTTCATTCCTGAACCGGAAACGAGGTGGTTCAATTGAAAAACCAACCCAGAGATCTTCCTGTCTGAGGTTAAAAATTGAAGAATCATTTATCGGAATTCTCATTTCGATAGACATTCTGCTTCGTTCTTCATCAGCATAAATTTCAAATCCGTCGATTTCAAGGCGTGAAAATTCAACAAAACCATATTCAGCGTCGCTGCCGTTTGGACGCTCCACAATCATTACCCTGGAAAAGAGATCTTCAGAGAGTGCGTTCATCAGTTCTAGATTCTCAGGATTTTGTCCCCACTCCTGATCGGTCAGGAAGGAATTGAAGGCTCCGGGGTTGTCACGCAAGAGGTTAAACGTGCCGGGCGGATATGCGATACCAACATTTTTTCGGTCACTTTCGGAATTACTCAGGTAGACAATCATCCCGAGCTGGCGAATGGTGTTTTCTTTAAATGGGCTGCGAACATCAATAAAAAGATGAAGAAATTCATCATGAATAGCTGCAAAATAGCGGATGTTATCGGTTTCCTTGAGGAGTGCATCAGTGGTGTTCCAATCCGAAAGGCTTCCATCAACAGTGATGCTTTCGTCAAGATGATGAACTGAGATTTGTTGTGTGCTGGAACAAGCTGTCAGCAGTAAAATCAAAATAAGGAAATAAATGGCTGATAATTGATTCATAAAGAATTTTCAGAGGACCTAATCATAATTATTTTTCAGTTGGTGGTTTTCTGATTTATAACATAAAACTGAGCGTTATGGTATAAAATAGTTCAATCAAATAAACCTATCACTTTTTTGTGAGGTTTAAAAAACTGAAAAATTCATCTCTCGGAGAGCTTCTCCAATAGTGTGGAATTTTCAGTATATTTAGGCTGTAAATTTAAAACATAAACATTACAACATTATGCAATTTGGATTTGGCGTTGGACCCGACACCTCATGGATGCGCAAGGAACTCACCGATGTAGGTGTTGAAGAACTGAAAACCCCGGAAGATGTGGATCGGGCAATGAAAGAGTATAACAGCGGCACGATGCTAATGGCCATTAATTCGGTTTGTGGCTGCGCTGCAGGTAATGCGAGGCCAGGATTAGCAATTGCTTTGGAAAAAGCCGGACAAAAACCTGATAATCTGGTTACTGTTTTTGCAGGACAGGACAGGGAGGCTACATCAAGGGCGAGAGAGTACTTTAGTGAATATCCACCTTCATCTCCTGCTTTTGCCTTTTTTGTTGACGGTGAAATCAAAGCGATGATACCCCGCCACAGAATTGAAGGCCGCACACGTGAAGAAGTAGCACAGGATCTGCTTATGGTGTTTGATGCATTCAGCAAGCAGGAAGAAAAATAAAGATTCGCAATCATACCTTAAAAACTAGTGTCAAGTCAGCGATCAAATGACGGAGAAGTCATCAGACGAGTCGATCTGAGATCATCTCAATGATCTTACATGGTTCATTTTTCGAAAAACTCGTCAGATGACTTTCTGAACTTTATCCGACAATTGAGAGTTGACATGACACTAATGTTGTGTCAAGAATGAAGTTTCGCAAGAAACCCGCAATGTTTCCTTGTCACCAATGGCAGTAAGAATAGAATTATATAGCCTTTTTGAAGAGAAAACTTTGCGGGTTTTCCAGTCATTTGATCGTTGACATGACATTAGGACGAAAAAGCCATTTAAATTAAAAAGCCCGTCTCGAACATTTCGAATCGGGCTTTTTTTAACGCTCAAAAAAGAAGCTGTTAAGAGAAATTTAAATTCGGGTGGTTAATATTCCGCCTGAAAGCCATAACTGGATTTGCCGGTATTGCACATTGAAATATCCCTGATTTCTCTGCAAGAGATAATTATCAAACGGGAAGTATTCGTTGCGCATGTTGGGCCGTTCAAAAGTGTAATTATAGCGCGGATCAGTTCTGTCGTAAGAGTATGACCAAACCATCGTATTGAGATACCGGTCTACATACCAGGGCGGGCCAAACAGTATATACATCATACCGAGGTCGGTTTTCCAGCCTTCCTTGAATGTGGTAAACTGCTTGTTGGCCTGTTCAACACGTTCATAATAAAGGCTGATTACAGACCTGGCCTGGTTTGCATTTCCGATATTTGACAGCCAGAAACGATCAATCGCTTCTTTGAGGGAATCAGGGTCTTCGATCTGCATCATTCTTTCATGGTCACGGCGGCCCATCAGATAAATGAGTGGTTCTGCGAGCTCCCTTGGGCTAACGACGGCGGGATAATTTTCACTTTTAATCGCGAAGTCACGGGCTTTATAAAGCCTGTCACCATCTTCATCGGTTGTTTCTACTTCGAACCGGTAATTACCACGGCCCAATAATTCGTACTTAAAATCAATAAGAACACTTCCGGCTTGGTCAAGACGCCGGGTCGTGGCATCTACTTCCTCAGGATTTCTCATATCCACACCGATATAAGGCATAGTAGAAGGGCTGTAATTATTATAATTCATCGGGCGTGCGGCAGTCGTATCCGAATTAAATTTCAGGAGCCTCGACCGAACTTCAAGCGGGTCCTCCATAGCGTTATTGGTCACCTGAAATGTAAACATGAGACTGTCGAGTGCAGATGAGACAGTGTAGGTGGTAATCGGGAAAAAAGGACCGTCGGGATCTTCAACGCCTTTTCCAAGCAGCCGTACTGTTGTAAGATTAATTTCAGGCTTTTCGGGATCGGGAATAATTGCTTCACTTTCTCTGGTCGATGCTTTGCCCGATGAGCGGTCGAGTACCGAAACCTGAACAGAAAATCTTCCTGGTTGTACCTCAATGTCTTCATCGTGAGTAAAAACATCCTGGCTTAAC
>SLGL01000336.1 GCA_007123785.1 Balneolaceae bacterium | reverse complement strand
TGAATATCTTAGGTATAGAATCTTCCTGCGATGAAACTGCGGCATTTGTTTATACCGACGGTAAGATACTGTCCAATATTATTGCTTCCCAGGCCATTCACGAGCAATTCGGCGGAGTGGTGCCTGAATTGGCTTCGCGTGCTCATCATAAAACCATCTGGCAAACGGTTGCACAGGCTTTAAAAGAGGCTTCCGTCACAATGGATCAGATTGATGCTATCGCTGTTGCACAGGGTCCCGGTTTGATGGGATCCCTGCTTGTGGGACTCAGTTTTGCCAAAGGACTCGCTATTTCTCATGACAAACCCATTATCGGAGTAAACCACATTGATGCCCACATGTACGCCAACTTCATAGAGCACAAAGAGGTATACCCGTTTATTGCACTGATCGTTTCGGGCGGACACACACGGCTGGTTCAGGTAATAAAGCCTTTCAATCATAAGGTGCTTGGTCAAACCAGGGATGATGCTGCTGGAGAAGCATTCGATAAAATCGGAAAAATACTAAATCTGTCTTACCCTGCCGGACCAGTGATGGATAAGCTCTCTCAAACCGGTGACCCGGCCTTCCACCCGTTTCCCCGTTCTATGATCAATAAAGGCCTGGATTTCAGTTTTTCTGGGTTGAAAACAAGTGTGCTTTACTACACACAGGAAAAAGGCGAAAAATTTGTTCAGCAGAATCTTAATGATATTTGCGCGAGTGTCTCTGCCGCAATCACAGATGTACTCACAGCCAAACTGAAAAGGGCGGTAATAAGGAATAATTTGCCCCATGTGATGCTTGCCGGAGGTGTATCGGCAAACTCTATGCTCCGTAAAAAGGTTCAGAAGCTTGCTGCTGAAGAGGAGCTGAACCTGATGATTCCCTCCATCCGGTACTGTACCGACAATGCCGCTATGATCGCCGTTGCCGGAGCCATCAAAGCCAGAGAGTTCTCCTTCGATTCACTCAACATCAAACCGTTTGCAAGAATGAACGGGGACTGAAAAAACCTTTTTATTTTTTAATATTTACGATTTCTATTAAAATTTCTCCTCGAAAAGGTCGAAATTAACTGGTTTGGTAATTATAATATTTAAAAGGTTTGAACTACGTTATTAAAAACGTAGTTAGAGTATTATCTGAACACAATGGATGTAACTGATTATGGCAAAAGTGGATACATATATCCGCGAACAAATTGATCAATTTGAGCTTGATGTAAAGCAAAAAAATACTCTCGGAGGTTTACTGAGGCTTTGTCATGAACACCTCGACAAAACTGATGATGAGCTCATTACCCGTGCTTTTAAGCTCTGTTGTAAATCGCATGAAAATGACGTCAGGGCATCCGGAGAGCCTTATTACCTGCATCCGGTTGAAGTGGCCAAGATCATGGCAGAGGAGTTTAACATCGACGATGTTTCTGTTGTCGCTGCCCTTCTTCATGATACGGTTGAAGATACCAGCGTAACACTTGATACTATCGAAGAACTTTTTGGTTCTACGGTAAAACACATCATCGACGGACTCACCAAAATAATGGGTGTTTTCGAAAACCGTGATACCAAACAGGCCGAAACTTTTATGAAGCTTCTGCTCTCAATGGCAGAAGATATTCGTGTGGTGCTCATTAAATTTGCCGACCGGCTGCATAACATGCGCACTATCAGTCACCTGCCCAAGCAGAAACAACTCAATAAGGCCACCGAAACAATGGAGCTTTATGCTCCGCTTGCACACCGTTTCGGTTTATTTAAAATCAAGAATGAGCTGGAGGATCTCTGTTTTAAGGTCATCGATCCGAACTCATATAAATTCCTGGTAAGAAAGCTGCGTGAAAAACGAGAGGCGCGTGAAGTTTTTATCGAAGAGTTCATGAAACCGATCAAAGATGAGTTAAAAGAACAAAACTTTACATTTGAAATAAAAGGGCGGTCCAAGCACATCTACTCAATTTATCGGAAAATGCAGATGCAGCAAAAGCCATTCGAAGAGATTTACGATCTTTTTGCGATCCGAATTATCCTTGAAGATCCTCACACCAAAGAAGATTGCTGGAGAGTTTACTCTGTAATTACCGACTGGTACACACCCATTCCAAAACGTTTCCGGGATTTCATCTCTGTCCCCAAAGCCAACGGGTACCAGTCACTGCACACCACCGTAATCACCAAAAAGGGACGAAAAGTGGAAGTGCAAATCCGTACCCGGAAAATGGATTATATTGCCGAACAGGGGCTTGCTGCTCACTGGAAATATAAAGAAGGCAACAACAGTGGCAGCAGCGAACTGGATAAATTTGTACACTGGGTGCGTGATGTCCTGGAAGCTCCTCGTCCCGATGCCGCAACAGAATTTGTAAAAGATTTCCAACTCAACCTCTATCAGGATGAGATTTATGTGTTTACACCACACGGTGAATTAAAAACACTGCCTAATGGCGCCTCTTGTATCGACTTTGCTTTTGAAATTCACAGTGAAATCGGTGAGCGTTCTGTATCTGCCAAAGTGAATGGAAAGATGGTACCCCTTCGTCAGAAATTAAAATCGGGTGACCAGGTTGAAATTATTACCGGCAACAAAATCAACCTCAACCCCGACTGGATGAACGATGTGGTTACCCACAAGGCAAAAGCCCGTATACGGCAGTTTATCAAGCAAAAAGAGAGGAGAATTGCCAATGAAGGGCGGGAACTCTGGGAAAAACGTGCGGCACGCGGAAAAGTTGAAATATCTGATCAGGAGCTTACAAAAATTGCGAAGAAGTTTAAGTTTAATGATGCCCAGGAAATGTTTTATGAAATCGGTTCAGGGGCATTTGATGTTAGTGGACTCTATAAACGCGTAAAAGAACTAAAAAGCAAAGGACGTATTGAAGATGAACAGGAAGAGTCGCAAAAGCAATCTGAAGAGACTATTACCGACGAATATTACACCACGGCAAGATCTGTTGGAGATGGCAAGGCCCTGCTTGTTGATGGCGAACTGAGCAATGTAAAGTACTCCTACGCGAACTGCTGCAATCCCATCCCCGGGGATAATGTGATTGGTTTTTTGAGCCGAAATGGAGACGTCAAAATCCATCGCTCGAACTGCAAAAATGCCCATCACCTCATACGCACTGATAGCGAACGCATCATTGACGTATCCTGGGCAAAAAATATCGACACCCAATTCCTCGGTGCTATCAAAGTAGTCGGAGAAGATCGCGTGGGGCTTGTGAATGATCTGACAGAAGTTCTGTCCAAATCTCTTCAGACCAATATGAAGAGCATTAATGTGAGCAGCGAGGGGGGTATGTTTGAAGGCATTATTACCGCCTATGTTAATGATTTAAAGCATCTTGAGAAGATCTTACGTAAACTTCAGAAGGTAAATAGTATAAAAACCGTAATGCGATATGAGTAAAAAAACTCTATCTCCTATAGGTACAAACACTTATATTATCACTTCTTTAAAAAAAATCATTGTGATTAATGCAAATCTTTCTATTTTTATTAGATATATGCTATTTGTTTAACAGTAAACAAATTGACTACCAAAACTAAATAAAAAAAAGAATGGTTACATACACAAAACGAGATATTGTTCGAACGGTTGCCGATAAAATGGATGTGCCCTTAAACCAGGCTGAACCCTGGGTTGATTCTGTGATTGAAGCCCTCAGAGGTAAAATGATGGCAGCTGATCCCACTTGCAGAATAGAACTCAGAAATTTCGGAGTTTTTGAAGTGAAAGAAACTAAAGCCAAGCCCAAGGCCCGCAACCCTAAAACCAACGAAGTGATTTATGTTCCTGCGCACAGAAAAACACACTTCAAACCAAGTAAAAAGCTAAAAAAATTCCTAAAAAAACCACTCGACGAAGTTAAAAAAGGAAAGTGATTGGCTGAATACGGTAGAATTTTGGGGGTTGATGTTGGTGGTAAACGTATAGGGCTGGCCAGAACCGATTTACTCAAAACGTTCGCAAGTCCCATAGGCACCTTCTCACCCTCCGATTCTATTAACGAAATTCAACGACAAATTAAAGATGAGGGACCTGTACTTGCAATAGTAGTTGGCTGGCCACTCACCCCGCAGGGAGAACCCACGGATGCTACACAATTGACTATTGACTACATTAACCTGTTGAAAAAAAAATTCGGCGGGACTAAAATCTATACGATGGATGAGCGTTTTTCTTCCCGTGAAGCTCAGAAGCTCATGGCAAAAGCTGGTATACCCAAAAAGAAGCGCCAGGAAAAAGGCAGGGTTGACCAGGCTGCGGCAGCACTTATTTTACAGCAATTTTTAGAAGCACACCCCGATATTTAACTATGGCAATTTTACCCATCGTAACTTACAACGATCCTATCCTGCGGAAAGAAACTAAACCTATCCAGGAAAACAGTGAATCCCTTCAAAGGCTCATTGACGAAATGTTTGAAACGATGTATAACTCAAATGGAGTTGGCCTTGCCGCCCCGCAAATAGGGCAGGACATACAACTTTTTGTAATGGATGCCGATGTAATGACCGAAGAGATCGATAATGAGGATAATCTTGGCCCATTGGTTTTTATTAATCCCGAAATTATAGCGAAAGAAGGCGAAAAAATTAAAATGGAGGAAGGATGTCTGAGCATTCCTGAAGTGAGGGATGATGTTACAAGGCCCGAAAGAGTTACTGTTTCATTTCAAAACCGCGATTTTGAAACAGAGAAAATGACCGTATCTGGGTGGGTATCACGGGTTATTCAACATGAATACGACCACCTTCAAGGCATTCTCTTCCTCGATCATCTGAGCGCTTTCCGACGAAGGCTGCACCGATCAGCCCTAAAAAAAATTCAGAATGGGAAACTGGAAACAAAATATCCGATTGCTGCCAAAAAAGTGCCTGGAGAAGGATGAAACCACTTCGAATTATCTTTATGGGTTCACCCGATTTTGCGGTGCCTTCACTTGAAAAAATAGAACAGTCGGCACATTCCATTGTGGCAGTGGTCAGCAATCCTGATAAACGCAGGGGCCGCCGAGGCAAACCGGTACCCACCGACGTAAAAAAACAGGCTCTCCACCTTGGTCTGCCTACCATCGATGCAGACGATCTTCACTCCGAAACGCTTCACCGGCAGTTAAAAGAACTCCGACCCGATTTGTTTGTCGTTGTCGCTTTTCGGATTCTGCCGGTTTCGATGCTGAACATTCCTGCATTTGGCTCAGTCAACCTGCATGCATCGCTTCTACCAAAATACCGGGGAGCAGCACCCATCCACTGGGCCATCATCAACGGTGAGAAGGAAACCGGGTGCACCGTATTTTTTCTAAATGAAGATGTGGACACCGGCAGGATCATCAATCGTGAAAAAACGGAGATCGGTCCGATGGAAACTACCGGGGACATCTATAACCGGCTGAAACATTCCGGTGCAGAGCTTTTACTAAAAAGTATCAATCAAATTTCGGCAGGTACAGTTAAAGCTATTGAACAGGATCATGCACAAGCAACCCCCGCACCAAAACTGTTTAAAAGGAATACACGAATCAATTTTGAACGTAGTGCACAAGAAGTACACAATTTTATCCGAGGCCTGAGTCCTTTTCCAGGAGCATGGTCTACCTACAAAGAAGAAAAAATCAATATCTATTTATCGAAACCCTTAAATTTTCAAAAAGATCTTGAACCCGGTGAACTTTATTCAGAAACGGGCAGGCTGATGACTGGTTGTGGTGAAGGCCTTCTGGAATTACTACAACTGCAGCTTCCAGGGAAAAAAGCAATGAGCGGACAGGACTTCGTTAACGGGTACGATCTTCATCCCGGACTATATTAAAATCTCTTAAACTGCTCCATTTTAATCAATACAATTCAGTAAACACTAACTA
>SLGL01000161.1 GCA_007123785.1 Balneolaceae bacterium | reverse complement strand
CAAATCCACCCACATCGCAGGCGGTAAACATTTTGCCCATCACTTTAAATACCAATGTGTTTTCATCAAATGGGAATTCTTCGGTCACACCGGGAAATGAGAGGCAAAAATTTCGGTACTGTTCGATATTCATATGTCATTTTCCAATAAAACTGCTCAGAAGCTGTTATTTTATTACTGAGATTTCACTTTTTTCAATGATTTCGCAAGATTAACCACATCCTCTGCACATCCCCACGAAAGCGTGAAACCGGCACCGCCGTGGCCGTAATTGTGAATGACGGGCAGTGGAGTGTTTTTATCCACTTCAAGTCGGACTTCAAAGCGGGCAGGGCGTAATCCAACTACAGTATCGATCACTTTTTCAATCTCCAGGGACGGATCCATAATTTTCACTTTTCGTAAAATCTCTTCGGTAGTGGCCGGGTCGGGATCGAATTGATAATGATGTTCCTGGGCTGTACCTCCGAGAATCATATCGTTCGTTCGAGGGAATACATAACAGAGTGACAGATCGCTATGCTGATCAAGAAAGCAGCCACCACTGTTTTTTGCTTTTACACGTACTCCCTGTCCCCGTACCGGGTAAACTTCGAGGTCATTGGCTAAAAACCGGGCACCCAGCCCACTGCAATTCACAACCAGATCAGCACTGGTTTCCTCCAGAGAGAAAAGTTCTTTTTGGTGGATTGTACCTCCAAGCTGTTTAAACCGGCTGAGCAGCCACGGCATGTAAACGGATGTATCCACAAAAGGCACTTCAAACAGGTAGCCATCTTTGTAAATGGATGGAATTTCATCCGGATTGACTCTGCGAAAGTCTCGCACTGCACTTTTCCACCAAGGGTCTGGCGATTGTTCAGGCAGGTATTCTGTGAACGTAACCGGGAAGACACCCGTACCGGAATCTTCTGCAAGTTTATAATACATCTCCAGGGAGTGCTTTCCCCATTCAAGTGCTTTTTCTACGGGAAAACAGCGGTAGGGGTACCAGATGGCAGCAGCGGCATTTGAAGTGGTTTTCGGCGGCAGGTCTTTGGCGATAATGGTTACATCATAACCTTCTTCCAGTAGTCTGATGGCCGAGCTCAGCCCGGAAACTCCGCACCCGATAACTGTGACTTTTTTTAAAATATCTGTTCTCCATTAGCTTTAAAAACGACTAACCCGGATTTCTTATCAGGATATCCGGGCTAAATAAAGTAACAAAAGCAGTGAATATTTCAGAAGAGAATTATTCTACTCCGCAAATTCTTCTTTTTCTTGCGGGTGATACGAAGGTTGTGACATAGCCGGTGACCCGCCATTGATGGTAATTTCTGCAGTGTTAACCGGAACAGGTTCACTTCCCGTGAAGAATCTCTTCATCTGGTCGCCAATAGATGTTATAATCAGGTAGAGGCTTGGGACTACAAAAAGAGTCAGAAACATCGATACGAGAAGTCCGCCTACAACTGCAATGGCAAGCGGTCGCATCAGCTCGGAGCCTTCACCCAGGCCAATGGCCAGGGGAAGCATTCCGCAAACGGTGGTAAGCGTGGTCATCAAAATAGGTCTAAAACGGATCGAACCGGCATCTACAACGGCATCAAACGAAGAAAGGTTTTTTTCGCGCTTTCCGATCTCGATATACTCTACCAGCAGAATCGCATTGTTCACAACAATCCCGACAAGCAGAATTACACCCAGCAGAACCGGTGAACTGAGGTTGGTTCCGGTGAGAAGTAGTGCAGCTCCCACTCCAATGAGTGCAAGCGGTACAGCAGTGAGTATGACCAGTGGATTGGCAAGGCGTTCGTATTGAACGGCCATCACCACGAAAACCAAAAAGATGGCCAGCAGTGTTACCGTAAAGAGAATCCGGTTGGTTTCCTGTATCACTTCCTCTTCACCGCCAAAAATCAGGCTATAGCCCTGGGGAATATCGTAACCGGCAATTCTCTCACGAATTTGATCATTTACCGTACCCACATCGGTGATGTTCGGATTCACTTCACCATCCATCCGCATCACGCGTACCTGGTTTTCACGTTCAATGTGAGCCGGGCCGTCGGTAAGCCGAAAGGATGCTACATCGGCCAGAGGTACAGACCCACCGTCGGGACGGAACATTAGAATTTGACTCAGATCTTCATCATCTTTTACCCTGTCTCGCGGCAGCATCACTCGAATGTCATATTCTGCACTGCCTGTTGCAAACCGGGTTGGAACAGAACCGAGAACTGCGGTCCGAACAGCGTCGCCAATATCACCAATTTTCAGGCCAAGATGTGTGGCGCGTTCCCGGTCCACATCTACCTGGAGAAGCGGACTGCGATCGTCCCGGCTGATGTCAAAATTGATGAGGCCGGGAATGCCGTCAAGTTCAAAAAGAAGGTCGCGGGCAATTCCGTCCAATACCTCAATATCATCACCAACTATTCCGATGGAAATCTGAGAACCTGCCGGATTGGTTCGGATTCCCGAAATACTGGGTGGACTCGCATTGGTTCGTGCTCCCGGAATTGCAAGTGAATCGAGTTTGGCCTGCATCATATCCACCCACTCATTGGGAGTGATATCCCGTCGTTCTGATGCCGGAATCAGGTTAACACTGAATCGTGCAGTACCCGGCCGTTCATTAATCACACCCTCGGAAAGGTGGCCGCCAACCAGGCTGAAAACACTCTCGACATGCGGCATCTCCTGGATCGTATCTTCCACCCAAAGTGCATATTCGTTCGTTTCGGTTGGTGTGGCACCGGGAGGCAAACTGAAATTCACTCCGAAGTTTCCATCATCCACCTGCGGCAGAAATTCATTGCCCAGATTATCCATCAGGTAGAGTACACCGCCAAGTAAAATAAATGCTCCGGCTGCAATACCCCACCGGAACGGCAGTACTTTCCGCAACACAGTGGCATAGACACCAGTCATTTTTTTCAGGGCGGAATTAAAGCTTTTGTTGAACCGGCTCTCTTCCAGTCCGCTTCTGTATTTCACTTTTGCCAGGAGTGCAGCCAGCATGGGAACCAGTGTGAGTGCTGCAGCCAGGGATGCCAGAATCGCAAATGCTATGGTAAGAATCAGCTCACCAAAGAGCATGGATGCGAGGCCGGTGATCAGCAAAAAAGGGAGTACAGCGGCCAGATTGGTCATAGTGGAAGCAACGACTGCTGATGATACCTCCGCAGCACCTTCATGGGCAGAGTCTTCCGCCGATTTTTTCAACTCCTCATTGTGGCGGAAAATATTTTCGAGCATCACGATTGCGTTATCCAGCAGCAGGCCAACTCCAAGCGCCAGTCCGCCAAGGCTCATGATATTCAGGGTGAGGTTGCCCATTCCCATCATCGCAAATGTGGCCATAATGGCGATCGGAATAGAAAGGCCCACCACAAAACTTTTTCGAAGGCTGCCGAGAAAGAGTAGTACTACCAGCATCGCTAAAACTCCCCCAAGTATGGCTGCTGTGCTTACCGCTCCGATAGAACTGGTGATAAAGAAGGATTGATCCGTTGTGGTTTGATACTGAATATCTGCAGGAATAAATCCGCTGCCCTCAAGGCGGTCCATTTCTGCTTTTACCCTGTCGATCACCTCAAGAGTATTCGCTTCGGGCAGTTTGGTAATGGAAAGCTGCATGGAGGATGCTCCGTTAAGCCGGACAAACAGCCGCTCTTCACGGTTTGTGTCTTTTACCTCGGCAACTTCGATGAGAGAAATGGTGCGGTCGCTTCCTGGTATGCGAAGCTGAACATCAGCAATATCATCTACCGAAACAAATCGTCCGTCAGTTTTGGCCATCACATCAAACCGGTCGGAGGTTACCTGGCCAGCGGCAATATCACGGTTCTCCTCAGCAAGAGTCGTCGTGATGTCGTTCATAGTTAACCCGTAGGAGTTGAGCCGGTCGACGTCCACAATCACCTGAAGTTCACGCAAAAGTCCGCCGGCAACAAGAACCCCGCCCACACCGTGCAGAGCCTGTAGCTGAGGTGCCAGTTCGTTCTCCATCCAGTCTCGTACTTCAATAGGCGAACGCATGGTAGAGCTGAAACCGGCTACATAAACCGGGTCCTGTGAGGGGTCGTATTTGAAAATCCTCGGCGGATCGATATCCTGCGGCATTTGGGTTCGCGCAAACTCCAGGTTTCGGGAAGCGTCCTGCAGTGCCATGTCGATATCTGTTCCAAAATCGAAATACATCTCGATGTTGGTACGTCCCTCGGATGCCCGGCCGGTAATCCGGATCAGGTTTTCGGTGGCTGCCAGATTTTGCTCCAGCACCCTTGTGATCTGCTGTTCCATCACTTCCGGTGCCGTTCCGGGATAGTTCACCGTTACACGAATTTGCGGATAGTTGATTTCGGGGAGAAGGTCAACAGGCAGTCGGTCCAGAAAAAAGAAACCCAAAACAATTACCACCGAAGTGATGGCCATCGTACCGATCGGGCGGCGGATCGCATGGCTTGCCAGCCCTTCCCTGCGCTGGCCGTTGGTGCTGTGTTGTTGGGTTTGGGTCATGTTGGTTGTTGAAAAAAGTTGAGAAATTTTAACCCTCCAAGGGTTTAAAACCCTTGGAGGGTTAAAATTAATGAATTACCGTCTTCCAGCCACTTCGGGTGAACGATCCTCCACCCATCGTGTTACATTTACCAGAATATTTTCACGAAGATTGGAGGGATTTGCACCCACAACCACATTGCCGGGCTCCAGGCCTTCTCTGATCTCAGTCCAGTTTCGCCGCTCGATGCCGGTTATCACGTCGCGCCGTTCGAGCCGCTCCTCTTCGTTAATGATATACACGAACCGCTCTTCCTGCGAAGATGCCAGCAGTGATTCACTTGGAACGGCTAAAACATCCTCGCGCCGGTCAGCATCCATCGAAACTCTGGCCAGATAACCGGGACGGATCATCAGGTCCTGCTGTTCGGCCCGCAGTGACACTTCCACGGTAAAAAGGCGGCTGTTATCATCGGCGGAAGGATAGATCCGCTGAATAATTCCGCTGAATACTTCGTCGGGAAACGCATCGATCTGAAGTTCAGTTTGCTGGCCTTCTTCAAGATGAACCACATCGCGTTCGGGAATTCCCACGCGCACGACGAGCCTGCGGGTATCGGCTACGCGAAACAGTGGCTCATTGTTCGATACGGCATCACCCTGTTCCACATACCGGTTTAGTACCACCAGATCTTGCGGGGCACGAACCGTCCCGAAGCCGAGACGTGTTTCAAGCAGCTTTACTTCACTTTCTGCTATGCGCCGGTTAGCACGCGATTCTTCATATTCAGCTGTGGATATCGCTTCTCTCTCCAGCAGCGTACGGTTTCGTTCGTAAAAAGCGGTAGCCAATTCAAGTTCAGCCCTGGCACGTTCCAGTTCGGCCTCCTGCTCATCGATATCAAAGGAAAGCAAAACATCACCGGAACGGATCCGGTCCCCCTCTCTGACATTCATCTGCCGGATCAATCCGCTCATCCGGCTGGAGATGGTTACCACGTTTTCGGCCTCAACCCGGGCTGAAGCTCTTACAATGCGCGACATATCCCTCGGAGCGATTTCATAACCGGCAATGGCTGTGGCTGATTCGCTGTCAGCTTCGGTTTCTAAATCAGAACTGCATCCTGTAACCAAAAAAAAAGAGAACAGGAAAGAAACTGATAAAAATAGTACTGCTAATGATGATTTCATCTAAATATTATATACCCGGGTTTACCTGTAAAATACTAATTTACTTTGTGAACGGGAACCAATCCAGTTCCGTATCTGCTTTTAGCAAGGTTTAACAGCTTTTACGGGTTGACGATATAGTAATCCTGGATAAAATCGGCAACCAATTCCTCCGCAGCCTGATTGATTGTGGCCAGCCGGTCGTACGAAACGAT
>SLGL01000513.1 GCA_007123785.1 Balneolaceae bacterium | reverse complement strand
TGTACTTCAGCACCCATCAGTTCTGTATACTCGATTGATGAGATTGCCATTCTTTGAAGAGCTTGCTGCTGATCAATTGAAAAAAACTGAATACCTATTGCAATCAGTAAAGCGGCAGCAGCGGCAAATAACCAGGGCCTGAAGCCTCCCAGAGCATAAAACTTCGCAGAATCACCTGAGCTATCAGTAAAATTCGGTTTTTTTCCTTTTCTGATCAGACTGCGTAAATGCAGTTCCGTTTCAAACCATTCATAGTACTCAGGATATTGGAGAAACTCTTTCCATAAATCATCAATCTCACCCTGCGATAATTCACCGCGAATAAAGAGATCAATCTTTTTAAGTATTTCAATTTTATTTTCGTTAGACATCATGTTTAACCGTATTAAACTCCTGATTGCGTCATACAGAAGTACACAACCTCTCGTATGTATGAACCCGATTTTCTGATTTCCTTACAATATTTCTTAAAAAATTTTTTTCACACACTCGTTCAGCTGCTGAATAGCACGATGTTTGCGAATCCAGGCATTATTTAATGAAATATTAAAATATTCGGCAATATCGTCAGGAACAGCCGCAGGATGATCAAAAAGAAACTCTATCAGTTCGCGGTAATGATTTTTTAACTTTGAGAGGCATTTTTCGAGTATCAGCTCTTTTTCCTCATTGATCAGATTCCAGGCTTGTTCTGCTTCAGATACCAAATCCTCCTGTATTTCTTCGTATTGGTCGAAATCAAAATCGCGGCAAATTTTGTAGTAGCTGTGTCTGGCGCCTGTGAGCATATATGAGAGAAGTCCTGATGGGCTGTTAATTTCATCCTGCTGAATTTTTGGTATCACATATTCAAACATTACCTGCACTGCATCTTCAGCATCTTCATTTGAAGCATCCAGGGTTGACATTAAATATTTTTTCAGGATTGGGATTGCCTCAGCACATCGCTCGTTTGCTGTTTGTGTGTCCCCGTTTTTTATTGCATAGACCAATTCTGAATAGTCCATAGCTGGCAAATTTATTTAAATCATTTCTAAGGGATATTTTAAAAAAGTCTCCAAAGAAGATAAAAGATGAGATGAATTCTACAAATAAATATTTCAAATTTTTAGCAACCTGATTAAAAAACATTATGACTTAATCATTTCAAAAAGGCTGAGTAGTTTTTCAATAAAAAAATGAACATTATATCAAAAAAAAGAATCAGCCAGACAGAAGTTGCAAGCTCACAATTTTGCTAACTGACTAATAATCAACGCCCCTGTAAAATAAAAGCCGCCCAGTGTCGGGGTTCTGCATAATCCGGGTGTGCAATAAGATCAAGCTTTGCTTTTCGGAGCGATTCTCCATACGAATGTCCTTCTCGAATATAGCGGTAAAACCGAATCATAAGATCGGAGGTGGGCTGATCGTTTACTCTCCACATTGAAACCACAAGATTTGCTGCGCCTGCATGGATGAATGCACGGCTAAACCCTATTAAGCCCTCCCCTCTGTAGGCTGTTCCCATGCCGGTTTCACAGGCACTTAGTACGACAAGATCAGCATTCATCCGCAGATTGTATATCTCATTCAAATATAGAATTCCGTCATTCTCCTCGTCTCCCCAAAATGCAATTCCGGAAAGGTTCGGGTGAGATTCATTCACAAACGCATGAGTGGCAAAATGTATCCAGGAATAGCTGTTTAACGACTGGTTGGTCAAGAACTCTTTCGAAGCACTTTTGTCCAATAAAATATCGGTATGGTTCGGGAAAATATATTCAGCCAGACCCTGCCGTTTCCTGAACAGTGATGCAATTTCACGTGTTTCATAACGGGTGAGCGGCAAGGGAGAAAGATTTGTATAATATCGCTCAGATATGGATTGATAAGTGTTAAAATCTTCAACTGATTGATTAAAAGGTGCCATTGCCAGTAAATTTCTGGGTCTCTCAGGGCGGTTTTGCGTCATTCGCTGTAATATAGTGGCCGAGGGTGCATACTTAATCTGTTTCTTTTTAATTAAATAGGGAAACCGGCTGTAGTCATTGTGACCCGGTTTCTCCGAAAGAAGCAATTCAAACGGTAAATAATGGAGCTCCTGATCAGGAACTATAATCAGTGAGTTTGTTCGGATTTCAGATAAAACAGGCCTTATAAGTTGCTCAAAAAGAGATACTGAATTTCTAACGATGGCATCCAGGCTGTCAGCTGTAACCCCCTCACGCAGATCACGAATATTATAAGCAAGATCTTCGTCTTTTTTCGTTTTAGTTACGGAAATATTTTCGCTGTCAACCACTATTATAAAGATATCTTCTTCACCTATTACATACTTCACCAGAGTTTCATCCTCTTTCAAAAGTGCCTGTAGTTTATACCTGTCTGCAAGCTGACGATCGTATTTTAACTCATAGTAAGCAGGATATTGCTTCTCCAGTCCCTGCATAAAACGGACAATCTCCTCATTCAGATAAAAAATTGAATCGCGATATTGAATTATGAAATCTTGATCAGCATCATCGCCTTTTGCCTGTTCAGTATTTAACTGCTGATAAAGGCCTGTCATTCGGCTGTTTAGTTCCATTTCTCTCTCCAGCACTTCTTCAGAAACCCCGGCTACACTTCTGGCATCCATCTCCTGTAGTAATTCGAGAGCAATTTTTGAACGGCTCATTTCACTGGTCTGATAGATTTCGTCGATCCAGCTCGCCTGTCCGGTTTCCTTATACAGATAATAACTTGCTTTGATTGAGTTGGTATAAATAGAATAATGCTGGTCAATGAGACTTAACTTGGACGCCTCATTCTGAAAGTTTGTCTGCAGAAAATCAATAACATCAATTGCAAACTCATAGTAGTAAAATGCATCAAATAAATGCCCTGCAACACTATCTGTCAGATAACTTTTTAAATGAAGGTCACCTATTACCTGCAATGCGAATAAAAACTGTACCGGGTGAGAAAGCAAACTCATTTCAGGATTTTGGCCGGGTGTGATTCCACTCTCATCAATCATCATCCAAAGAGCTTCCTGAACATATCGTCTTCCCTCTTCAAATTTTTGTTCTTCAATATAGGATCGGCCTATATGAATTCTTATTTCCCACGCATCGGGATGGTTCTTGCCTATACTGGTTTCAATGATTTCGAGGGCCTCATGCAAAAATTCTCGTGCTAAATTATAATCCCCCACCCTGATGTAGAAAGTCCCAAACTGAAGCAGAGGTGATGCAAGGTTGGGATGACCTTCACCATAATAATCCCGACGTATTTTAATAGAAAGACGAAAATTTTCCTCTGCTTTTTCAAAATTCTCATTTTCGGTATAAATGCTGCCGAGATTGGAATAGCCTAAAGCAGTTTCAGGATGATTTTGCCCAAGTGTATTTTCTTTGATCCTTTGTGCCATTTCAAACATCTCTGCAGCTCTTTCAAAATCTCTCATCCGGTAAAATGAAGCACCCGAATTGTTAATAGCTGTCGCATAACCAGGACTTTCATCACCTTGATTTGTCTGAAAAATAACTGCTGATCTATAAAAATAATCCCCCGCAGTTCCATAATCTCCATACAAAAAATAGACAGTTCCCATACTATTGTAGGCATAAGCCAGTTCAATATGATCACTTCCAAACGCTCCTCTAACCATATCAAGATTAGTGGCATAGTGATCCAGGGCTTTATCTATCATACCAAGCCTTCTGTACGTCACACCAATGTTATTATGAGCCATCGCTAATACATTTATGACATCAATGGTTTGCTCCTCATTATATAGAACCTCAAGAGCCCTGTCATAATTTTCAATGGATCCTCTGAAATCCCCTCCCACAGACTTTATTCGCCCTTGAACCACATAAGCCATCGCTTTTATTCTTCCCGTAATCTCTCCTTTTTCAACAAAATCAAGAGCCTTCTGTGCAAATTCAGCAGCCTGTTCAGTCTCATCGATTTCCAGGCTCAGATAAAAGTGTTCTGTGTAAAGCCTGACAAATAAAGGATGATATTCATCGAGATAATCTTCTGCTATGGAAATGCCTCTCTCCCAATTAATTCCGGCTTCATCATACTCTCTCCTGTTCCGGTGCACATTTGTATTTATTACATACATCTTTACGCATTTTTCAGCGTACTCTTCCTGGCTGCAAATTTCTTCTGAAATCTCATCCAAAATTTCAAGTGACTGGTTGTATTCTTTATAATGGAAAAATTGCAAAGCTTCATCAAAACTGTCAGTCAGATCTGAAGCCTGAAGAGAATTAACAGAGGAAATAAAGCAAAGCAAAATAACAGCTTTAGTCACTAAAAATGTGATATACTTTAACCAATATATTCCACTCCTAATTGAGCAAATTTTAACACTGACAAGAACCATTCCAATTGTAATTTTTTGTCAATGTTAATGAACCAGAATGAGATAGTAAAGTCTTAGCACTGTTTTCAGTGGCTGAGGTGTGTCAGATTTCGGAACCGAAAAGTGCGTTTACAAAAGAGGATCGTTCAAACACCTGTAAATCCTCTATTTGCTCACCTACCCCAATATATTTTACCGGAACACTAAGCTCATTCGATACACCAATTACAATTCCGCCTTTGGCTGTACCGTCCAGTTTGGTAAGTACAAGCCCGGTTACATCCACCACATCGGTAAATGCTTTTGCCTGCTGCATGGCATTCTGACCGGTGGATGCATCAAGCACCAGCAGGATTTCATGCGGCGCCCCATCTACCACTTTGCCCATCACTCTCTTAATTTTTCCGAGCTCTTCCATCAGCGACTTTTTATTGTGAAGACGGCCTGCTGTATCGATCAGGGCAACATCTGCCCCTTTCTTTTTTGCCGAAGCTACCGTATCAAAAGCCACAGCGGCTGGATCGGCATTTTGGCCCTGTTGTATAATAGGCACTCCGGCACGTTCGCTCCAAATGGTGAGCTGATCTACTGCGGCAGCGCGAAACGTATCAGCCGCACCAAGAACCACTTTTTTCCCTGCTCTTTTGTACAAATGGGCCAATTTACCAATCGTTGTAGTTTTCCCAACTCCATTCACCCCTACAATTAGAATGATATGCGGCTTTTGATTAAAACCGGCATCAAATTCAGCGGGCTGATCGGGCCGGTTCTCCTTAAGCAGAGCTGTTATCACCTCTCTCATGATTTGCTGAAGTTCCGCCTGTGTCACAAATTTATCGCGTGCGACCCGCTCTTCAAGCCGGTTGATAATTTCTATAGTGGTTTTTACACCCACATCCGATGTAATCAGTGCATCTTCAATTGCATCCAGCGTGGCCGCATCCACAGTATCTTTACCTGCAATGCTTTTACTTATTTTGTTTAAAAGTCCTTCACGGCTCTTTTCTACGCCTTTTTCAAGCTTCTCTTTCTTTTTCAGCCCAAGTTTATCTAACCAGCTCATACTTCAGAATTAGTGTGTATTTTTGAAATTTATTCTTTATAAAAACAGACGGCAATTATTCAGTATATCAGAAACTAACTTTCACTGAATAGAATCGGATGGAAATCCTGGAAGCCAGACTATTTTCATCAATTAAAATCGGCACCTGCCATAATTTTTTTATACCGAACCCAGTATTCAATAAATGAGTAGGCCATTATCAGCACAGAAGTGGTTAGTAAAACCGTATGAATCGTTTCGGCCTCCCTGAAGAAAAATACCGAAAGCCAGTATAATGCCATAACATTTACAGAAATTTTACCCGACATAATCGACATGGCCACCTTTCCCCGGTGCTTTTTGATATGGGCTGATCCGGCCATAATCAATAGATCCCTTGCTACACCGATTACAAAATACCAAACCGGTATCCACCCGATAATTACGGTGTAAAGAAACAGAAAAAATGCCATCAGCTTATCTGAGACCGGGTCAAGCAGTTTTCCCAGCTCGGAAATCTCA
>SLGL01000437.1 GCA_007123785.1 Balneolaceae bacterium | reverse complement strand
CTCTTTTCCAACTTTTTCGATCTGATGATCGCCAAGTGAAGCTCTCATTTTTGTGAGGTTCGGAAGTCCTTCCCGGTTTTCGTCCATCCACTCTTTGGCAAATTCGCCGCTCTGTACTTCTTCGAGCAGGCTCTTCATTCGCTTTTTGGTATCCGAATCAATAACCCGGCTTCCTCTCGAAAGACCACCATACTCGGCTGTGTCACTCACAGAATAATACATCCGCTCGATACCTCCTTCGTACATCAGATCTACAATAAGTTTCAGTTCGTGAAGACATTCAAAATAAGCAATTTCAGGCTGGTATCCCGCTTCAACCAGTACTTCAAACCCGGTTTTAACCAGCTCAGAAGCTCCGCCGCAAAGCACTGCCTGCTCTCCGAAAAGGTCGGTTTCAGTCTCTTCCTTAAACGTGGTTTCCAGAACACCTGCTCGAGTACCGCCAATCGCTTTAGCGTAAGCAAGTGCAGTATCTTTGGCGGTGCCGGATGCATCCTTATAAATGGCAAACAGACAGGGAACGCCAGAGCCTTCCGTATAAACACGGCGGACAAGGTGGCCAGGGCCTTTTGGCGCTACCATAAAAACATCAACATTATCAGGAGGTACGATTTCATTAAAGTGGATATTAAACCCGTGTGCAAACAGTAATGCGTTACCGGGTTCAAGATTTGGCTCAATACTTTCTTTGTACACAGTTCCCTGATGTTGATCGGGAATAAGTACCATCACCAGGTCTCCTTTGGCTGCGGCTTCTGCGGTTTCATACACTTTAAGGCCGGATTTTTCAGCTTCTTTCCACGAAGAACTCTCCTTTCTCAGGCCTACAACAACATCCAAACCGCTGTCATGCAGGTTTAATGCATGAGCATGCCCCTGACTTCCAAAACCGATAATGGCAATTGTCTTTCCTGATAGTACATCGAGATCCGCATCTCCGTTATAATATGTTTTCGCTTTCATTCTGTTAATTATTGATTTGTGTAATTTTAATAAAAAGATTTATAAACCCTCAGATGAGGGATTACTCAGTTAGCTAATTAATATTTATTGGGCCCTGGAACTCCCGCTTCAGTGCAACACTTCCTGTTCGCGACATTTCAGTAATTCCGTACGGTCTCAGCACCTGAATCATCGCGTCCACTTTATCGGTGTTACCAGTAACTTCGAGAGCAAGTTTGTCGTTTGTGATGTCGATCACTTTGGATTTGAATGCCTGGGCAATCAGCATGATTTCAGAACGCCCTGCCTTAGCCGTGGATACTTTAATAATGGCCAGCTCCCGCTCAATGCACTTTCTGTGTGTAAGATCGGTCACTTTCAGAACATCCACCACATTGTGGAGATGTTTGTTGATCTGTTCCACCGTTTTCTCATCGCCGTGTGTGGTTATGGTGATTCTTGCCATTCCGGGTTCGGCCTCAGAGGCAAATGTTACACTGTCCAGTTCAAATCCCTTTCCACTGAAAATTCCAATGATTCTCGAAAAAGTATTTAAGTTGTGCTTTACCAGTACGGAAAGCGTGTGTTTGGCATCTTTGGTTAATACTGCTGTAGACATGATTTTTTTATTTCGCCTCTTCGTCTGATTCTACCATTTCAAAAAGTGCCGCGCCGGATGGAACCATCGGGTAGCAGTTTTCTTCCTTCACAACGCTGAAATCCATCAGCACTGGTGCGTCTTTAATCGCCATCGCTTTTTTGAGCGCAGCTCTCATCTCTTTGGGGTTCTCTGCACGAAGACCCAGACAGCCATAAGCTTCGGCCATTTTTACAAAATCAGGATTATGAGAACCAAAAACAGAATAGCTGTAACGTTTATCGAAGAAGAGCTGCTGCCACTGGCGTACCATGCCGAGACAGTAATTATTCATGATAACAATCTTAACAGGAATCTTGTATTCTACGGCGGTGGCAAGTTCGTAAGACGACATCTGGAACCCACCGTCGCCCGTGATACAGACTACATCGCGGTCGGGACAGGCAAGTGCCGCTCCTATCGCTGCAGGAAACCCGTATCCCATTGTGCCCAAACCGCCAGATGAGATCCACGAACGCGGATGGTTAAATTTGTAGTGCTGTGCTGCCCACATCTGGTGTTGCCCTACATCCGTAACAACAATAGCGTTGCCGTTGGTCTCTTCCGAAATCATTTTGATCATATGCTGCGGGTAGATCGTATCCTCTGATTCGGGCACAACCAGCGGATGCTCTTTCTGCCAGGTATGGATGGTATCCCACCATTCCGAAATTTCCGGCGGATTGGCAAGTTTGTCGATAGCAGGAATTACATGTTTCACATCCCCTACAATCGGCACTTCCACCTCCACATTTTTACCAATACAAGACGGATCAATATCGATATGAATTTTCCTGGAATTCTGCGAAAATCCGTCGAGACGTCCGGTTACCCGATCATCAAACCGGGCCCCAACAGCAATGAGTACATCACATTCGGTCATCGCCATATTGGCATACCAGGTTCCGTGCATTCCAAGCATTCCGACAGACTGAGGTTTGCTTTCAGGAAAAGCTCCCAGCCCCATCAAAGTGGTGGTAACAGGAATATTCAACCGTTCGGCAAATTTTGTCACTTCTTCCCACGCTTCTCCGAGAATCGCGCCGCCGCCCACATAAATGAGGGGTTTCTTGGCATTGCTGAGCATCTCTGCAGCTTTTGCTATTTGCGGCTGATGCCCGTGAAGGGTAGGCTTAAAGCTCGGGATATTCACCTGTTTCGCACCTGAGTAGGTTCCGTGCGTATTGAGCATATCTTTGGGTAAATCGACCAAAACCGGTCCCGGCCTTCCGTTTGTGGCGATATGAAATGCTTCACGAAGCACGTGCTCCAGTTCGTTCACATCTCTCACCAAATAATTTTGCTTAGTGATCGGGCGTGTAATCCCAACAATATCCGCCTCCTGAAACGCATCATTCCCAATCACACTGGTGGGGACCTGGCCAGTAAGTACAACAAGCGGTATAGAATCCATCATCGCTGTTGCAATACCAGTCACTGTGTTGGTTCCGCCGGGGCCAGATGTAGCCAGAACCACACCCGGTTTCCCGGTTGCCCTCGAATACCCGTCGGCAGCATGAGTCCCTGCCTGCTCATGACGAATGAGGATATGTTTCAGGTCGTGATTGTTAAAAAGTGTATCGTATATGGGAAGAACCGCTCCGCCCGGATAGCCGAAGATCGTGTCTACATCCAGATCGGCCAGTGTTTTAATCAGAATTTCCGACCCGGTAAACTTTGCGGCATCTTCAGCAACTCGTTTAACCGGCTGCAAAGGGGTTTGGGTTTGAAAATTTTTGGCGGACGTTGTTGATTTGTGTGATTTCATGTTGCCTCAGAGATATACGTTGCCCGCCAGAGGTCAAAGTAAATCAATATGTAGGATTCGGCTTCTAACCTCTGGCAGATGTGATTATCTAATTATTAGATTTAGAATTAGAATGCCAGAAATTAGGATAGAAATAACCAGACTACTGATTACACCTACAGAAAAAACAGAGATAACAGTAAATACTGCGGTAAGCAATGTGATGAGTAAAGCAGATACAAAAAGTACATACAACTCTCTCATTGAGTTAACCTCTTTGACTGAAACAGCGTTTTGAGAACTATGTTTTGTATGTGTTATTTTGGTAGACAATTTGTAATCTGTTTAGGTAAACTTCACTATTGAAAACTTAGACAATGCTGTTATATGAGTCAAGATATTTTTTATATCATTACTGTTCAAAAGTCTGACACAGAACAGACCCCTCAAAAGCGCTTCCAAAAAAAATTATATAAGACACTTAAACTATTGTTTATAAATAACTAATTGAATAGAATCAACCATGACGAAACTGAATAAATACAGCTCCAGATTAACCCAGCAACAGTCTCAGGTAGGCTCAAAAGCGATGCTTTATGCCACCGGATTGAGCGAGGACGACATGAAAAAGCCCCAGATCGGAATCGCAAGTGCGGGATGGGACGGCAATCCGTGTAACATGCATCTGAACGATCTGGCTGCTGTCATCAAACAGGGGGTGTGGGACAACAATATGGTTGGATTTGTATTCCATACTATCGGTGTGAGTGACGGCATTTCGATGGGTACCCAGGGCATGAAGTTTTCTCTTCCCTCCCGCGATATTATTGCAGACTCCATCGAAGTGGTGATGCAGGCCCAGTGGTACGATGCCAATATCTCTGTAATGGGCTGCGATAAAAATATGCCCGGCTCAGTGATGGCGATAGCCAGGGTGAACCGGCCGTCAATCATGGTGTATGGAGGAACCATCAGTCCCGGAAACCTGAACGGGCAAAAGCTCGATATTGTCTCGGCGTTTGAATCGTACGGGCAGTTTCTCTCCAAAGAGATCGATGAAGAGCAGATGAACCAGGTCCTTAAACACGCCTGTCCCGGAAAGGGAGCCTGCGGCGGAATGTATACCGCTAACACTATGGCATCGGCCATTGAAACACTGGGCATTAGCCTTCCCTACAGTTCTTCGGTTCCTGCAAATCACCCGGAAAAAATCAAAGAGTGCGAAAGAGCGGGAGAAGCGATCTACAAGATCCTGGAGAAGGATATCAAACCAAGAGATATCATCACCCGTAAATCTTTGGAAAATGCTGTTGCTATGATTATTGCCCTTGGCGGCTCCACCAATGCAGTAATGCACATGCTTGCCATCGCAAAAGCGGCCGAAGTTGATTTTACCATTGATGATTTCCAGGAAGTGAGTGACCGCACACCATTTCTGGCTGACCTGAAGCCAAGCGGAAAGTATGTGATGGAAGACCTCTATAATGCAGGTGGAGTTCCCGGTGTTCAAAAACTTCTTCTGGAGCACGGGTATCTCCACGGTGACTGCATCACCGTAACCGGCAACACACTGGAAGAAAACGTGGACGAACTACCCGGATTACTGGAAGAACAAAAAGTAATCCATCCCGTGTCCGATCCTGTAAAAAAAACCGGACACCTTCAGATTCTCTACGGCAACCTCTCACCCGACGGAAGTGTGGCCAAAATCACCGGAAAAGAGGGAATGCAGTTTTCAGGCCCTGCCCGGGTATTTGAATCGGAAGAAGATTGCCTGGAAGGTATCCGCGGCGGCAAAGTGAAGAAAGGCGATGTTGTTGTAATCCGTTATGAAGGGCCCAAAGGAGGACCCGGTATGCGGGAGATGCTCTCAATTACAGCTGCCATTATGGGTGTTGGCCTCGGCAACGAAGTGGCGCTGATTACTGACGGTCGCTTTTCGGGAGGAACTCACGGTTTTGTGATCGGCCACGTAACTCCGGAGGCACAACTGGGCGGAGCCATTGGCCTGCTTAAAAATGGCGACATTATCACCATCGACGCAGACGAAAGAATTCTGAATGTAGATCTTTCTTCCGAAGAGCTTGAAAAGCGCCGGAATAACTGGATTGCTCCCGAGCTGAAATTCAAGAGCGGTATTCTTTATAAATATGCGAAGAATGTTTCCACAGCCTCAGAGGGTTGTGTGACAGATGCTTGAAAATAAACAGCCCTCCAGGATTTTAAGTCCTGGACGGCCTTTACTTCTATCTATCGGTTACATTTGGCCCTATCCACACGGACCCATCCCCCGGCCCCTTCCCTATGCCGCAAACTCACGGCATAGGGAAGGGGTGATGTTTTGCAGGGTTTAAGGATAACTTAAATAGTTACAACTTCGAGGGTCAGGAAAACTTCGAAGAGCAGGCTTTTGGGCAAGATTTGGGGATCGGAAAGAGATATCGAAATCATATAATCTTCTGTTTTCTCAGGAAACTTTACTATCAGCAATACCAAAACTCTCCAGGAGGGTCTTCATTGAAAAGATAATCATCCGGCTGGACTGGGTTACGGAACGGTTCAGCATCAGCAGGTAAGTAATTTCTGTGCGTCTGATTTTTTGGTCCGATATAAATGAACGACACATTTTGATGAACTCTTTATCTTCGTTTTCAATAAAATTGTGAATCTCCGTTACTTCCCCGCTCCGATCTGTTTCAATTGCCGGATCATCATCCCATTTAATCTCTTTTCCTTTGGCGATTAGTTTTTGCAGCCGTTCTGTGATTGAACGGTGGGAACTGTGCAGCGAAGGATCAGTATCGTGGCTCAGCATTGCCAGTTCATCTTTCAGTTCAAAAATATTCTTTGAAGAGTTCATAATATTCCTGCTCGCCCTCAGCAGTTTGTCAATCCGTTCGGCTTCCTCCTTGCTTACCTCATGAGAGAGCAGCTTGGTATTGTATTCGAAAATTTCAGCATGATATCGTACAAGGTCATCATAATTAATATGTTGTCCGTGCCGATTCGGGTGAATGGTCTGTTCGACAAACATCAGCGCATACCGCAACTGCCGGGCAATTTCTCTTCGGAACGCCTCCATTCCCGCATCGGTCACTTGCGGATCAGTTTTGTGAATATACTTGCTGAAAGTTTCTTCCTTCTCCCGGAACCGGCCCTCAGCAAAACCCGCAAGTTTTGATATAAACGGGAAAAATACAATCACCCCGATCACATTGAACAGCGTATGAAACAGCGCCAGGCCAAGCACAATGTTTTCATTAAACCCGAGAAAAGTCAGCACAAACCAGCTGAGAACCGGCAATAGTATTAACGTAACTACAGCGGTGCTGACCGTAAAAATAAGCTGACTGAGTGAGGCCTGTTTTTTTGAGGCCACACCGCCAATGGAACCGAGCAGTACCGTAACCGTAGTTCCCACATTGGCACCGATCACCATAGCCGCTCCGGAACTGAAAGTGATCACACCACTAAAGAGCATCGTTAAAACAATTGCAATCGTGGCCGAACTGCTTTGCATCACTGCTGTCATCACCAGGCCCACGAGGGCAAAAACCACGGCTCCATAACCGGCAAACACTTCCGGGTCAATCGCATCAGAGAAGTCATCCACACTGGTTTTCATATAATCGAGCCCCATAAAAAGGAATCCGAACGCCACAAGAAATTTGCTGATGTTCACATACTTAGGTGACTTCGCCAGAAGAATAATTCCCAGTCCGCCGATTCCGATCATCGGCAGAGAAAATGCATCGATATTGAACTTGAAACCAAATACTGCCACAATCCAGGCTGTGGCCGTTGTTCCGATTTTAGTGCCCATCATCACCGCAATAGCCTGTGTGAGGGTCATAATTCCCGCTCCCACAAATGCCAGCACCATCAGTGAAACCGCCGAACTGCTTTGCAGAATTGCCGTACTGGTCATACCGCTTAAAATCGCCTTCAAATTGGTATCGGTATAACGGCGGATCATCGAACGGAATGCACCACCGCTGAGAAGGCGAATAGACTCTTCCATCATGTGCATACCGAAAAGAAAAATTCCCAGCCCGGCAAGAAACAACCAAAGCTCAAATCCGCCTATCGTCATACTTTATTGATGATTCGTTTTTTCAAATTCCGTTTCTAAAAATGTAACAAAGATAATTGTAATTATTGCCGGAATCTCACACATCGAATTCCCAATACCATAAATGGCACCTGGAAAGTGAAGTTTTCCAGTATCTTCATGGTGAAAAATCAAGTTAAGTTGACTTTCGCTTCAGCAAAAATCGGATAGGATTGTTTCCGACAGAGATTAACCAATGACTTCTAAAGTTACCTTGAAAATCAGCGAAATACCGTGACTCACATGGCAGACAACTTTCTCAAAAGTTTCACTATGTGGCGAAAACCCCGTTCGTTGTGACAACTCCCCTGCCGAGAAACATTTGATGCTTATTCAATAAGCTTGTAACTTTACCTGATCGGAATTTTTTTGAATAAAAACCTGATATCATTATCTGCAATAACCTGAGTGATAATTGCCCATCTATCGATCCGATAATTCATGCACCCCGTTGATCTTACTATATTTATAATATATGTAACCGGTCTGCTCGGCTTCGGCTACTTTTTCTTTAAAAATAACAAGGGAGGAGATGATTATTACGTAGGCGGCCGAAATATGAAAAGTTACCACGTTGGGCTGTCTGTAGTTGCGACCGATGTAGGCGGAGGCTTCTCTATTGGACTGGGCGGATTGGGGTTTGTGATGGGACTCTCCGGATCATGGATGCTCTTTACCGGCTTGGTGGGGGCCTGGCTGGCTGCTGTTTTTCTTATTCCAAAAATAAAACAGAACGCTTTTTTTGATGATGCCTACACCTTTCCCCAGCTCTTTGAACATTATTACAGTGCACGGGTAGCTTTTGTGGCCGCCATCATTTCAGCCATCGGTTATGCCGGATTCACCAGTTCACAGATGCTGGCCGGAGCCAAACTGGCAAGCGGTACCTTTGTGGGGCTAGATCACGACATGGCGCTCTACATTATGGGAGCTGTGGCCGTGATTTATACCGTACTGGGCGGGCTTAAAGCAGTCATTTACACCGATACCATACAGTGGGCCTTACTGATGATCGGATTGATTTTCATTGGCATCCCCATCGCCTATATCGAAATTGGCGGCATGGAAGCGATCCGGGCTACGGTAGATCCGGCCATGCTGACACTCACGAACCTTTCCTGGCAGGACCTGGTCTACTGGGGTGTTACCATCATCCCGATCTGGTTTGTGGGAATGACGCTTTACCAGCGTATTTATGCCTGTCATGATGAACAAACTGCCAAAAAAGCCTGGTATCTCGCCGGTGTTTTTGAATGGCCGGTCATGGCATTTTTAGGGGTACTTCTCGGCCTATTTGCCAGGGTAGCTGCCGACCAGGGAATGTTTGAATTTTTGGGCGCAGCCGATATTGCCGATACCGATCCCGAAACCGGCCTGCCGATGCTTCTCCGTACCGTTCTCCCGGTAGGATTGTTGGGCATCATGATGGCCGCCTATTTTTCGGCCATTCTCTCCACAGCCGACAGCTGCCTGATGGCCTCTTCAGGGAATGTGGTTACCGACATCATCGGAAAGTTTACAAAACTTGATCACGACAGTACTGCTTTTGTGCGCATATCACAAATAGTCACTCTGATCATCGGTATTCTCGCCTTGATGCTGGCCGCCGCCATGACCAACGTTCTTGATCTGATGCTCGACTCTTACGCCTTTATGGTATCGGGACTGTTTGTTCCGGTGATTGGTGCGCTGTTCTGGCGTAAAAGCACACCAGCCGGGGCCCTTACCGCAATGATTTTGGGCGGTTTTACCACCATTGCTTTACGATATTCCGGTTTAGACTTACCTTATGGGCTGGACCCCAATGTTTTTGGAATTTCGATGTCGGCAATTTCATTTATTATAGTAAGCTATATTACGTTTAATCAAGAATAAACTTTATGGATATATCCTATACCATTATTGAAAATGATCGCGATACTGAACCCGTCTTTTCCCGGGAACAGATCGCTGATTTTTTAAAGAGCCATCTCGACCAGTATGGCGACACAAGAAGCGCCATCCTGAAATGCATCGCCTACGCATACGGTGATTCGCCCGGGCAGGACGGATTTATCCTGGTTGCACATGAAGAAAACAACATTCTGGGCACAGTCATCATCAATAAAACCAATATGAGCGGGTATATTCCTGAAAATATTTTGGTGTATATTGCCGTACACCATAAAACCCGCGGAAAGGGCGTGGGCAAAGAACTGATGAGGCGGGTCATTGACCGAGCAGAGGGAGACATCGCCCTGCACGTGGAACCGGATAATCCGGCGAAATTTCTATACGAAAAATTTGGTTTCACTAACAAATATCTCGAAATGCGTCTCCAGAAACAAAAGGATTAACCAACGGAAAATTCCGAAATGGCCTATTTAAAACTTTACAGACAAGAGCTGCGGCACAATTTCGAATTTCTTAACGAACTTTTTAAAGAGCGAGGAATCAAGTGGGGTATCACAACCAAGCTTTTTTGCGGTAACAGAGATTTTTTGAGTGAAGTGATAAATCTTGGCATTGGTGAGGTGCACGATTCGCGAATCAGCAATCTCCGGGTCATAAAGGAGATTGACCCTGAAACCATTACTATTTACATCAAACCACCGCCGAAAGATATTCTGCGTGATGTGGTAAAATATGCCGACATCAGCCTCAACACCGAGCTGGCAACTCTCCATGAACTTTCCGACGAAGCTCAGCGGCAAAACACCCTGCACAAAGTGATCATCATGATTGAACTGGGCGACCTTCGCGAAGGTGTGATGCGGGATGACCTGATCAATTTTTACGAAAAAGTATTCCGGCTGCCCGGCATTGAAGTGGTGGGGCTTGGCACCAATCTGAACTGCCTGCACGGTGTAATGCCCGACGGCGACAAACTAATCCAGCTCTCTCTCTACAAGCAGATTATCGAACTTCGATTCAAAAAGAAAATTCCGCTTGTTTCTGGCGGCACCACTGTCACCATACCTCTTGTGCTCCGAAATCAGCTTCCATCCGGAGTAAACCATTTCCGCGTGGGCGAAGCCCTGTTTTTCGGCAAAAATCTCTTCACCGATGGAGTGATTGACGGAATGAGCGACCAGGTACTGGAACTCTACACACAGATCATCGAACTCTCCGAAAAGCCGATGGTACCGATGGGTGAACTGGGTGTAAATCCCCAGGGAGGAACCTCAAAAATTGAGGAAAATAATTACGGTAAAACTTCCTATCGTGCCATCATTGACATCGGTGTGCTCGATATTCAGCCCAATTACCTGGTGCCGGTGGATGAAAACATTAAAATCACCGATGCCAGCTCCGATATGCTCGTGCTCGATGTGGGATCAAACGAACAGGGCTACAAAGTAGGAGATATGATACGCTTTAAACTAAAATACATGGGTGCCCTCGGCCTGATGAGCTCGGATTACATCGAAAAGCGCGTTACAGACTGATATGCCGTGGCCTATATCACCCCACCCGGTCATGCATCTGCCGGAGCAGTATACGGCATTCTCTTTCACTGATGGATACAACGCCAGAAAAATGAGAGAATTCATTAAAAAAGGCGGCTGGGGTGTGGGCGGATACCTCGAAAAACGATCCGGCATGTACCTGGCACCGCAGTATGAAAACCGCCGGAATATCCATATGGGTATTGACATCTGGGCACCGGCCGGTAAACCCGTCTTTGCACCGTTTGACGGAACCGTTGCGTATACCGCCAATCACAATGAAGAGGGAAATTACGGAGTAACCGTGGTGCTTAAACATTTCCTGGCCAATCATCAGCGCGACATTTTTGCATTGTACGGCCATCTCTCTCTTGGCACTCTTAAAAACCTTGAGCGGGGCCATTTCCTGAAACGGGGCAATCTTGTGGGCTGGCTGGGTGATGAAACCGAAAACGGCAACTGGCCGCCTCATCTCCACTACCAGTTAAGCTGGCACGATCCCGGCAAAGCCGATATGCCCGGTGTGGTCTCCGATGAAGAACTTTCTGAAGCCAAAAAACTTTATCCTGATCCCAGGATAATTTTAGGTGATATTTATTGAAGGCACCCATCAAAAAATCACAACATAAACGAAGAGACACTAACATGTTCCATCTTGAAGAGTTTGGCTCATAAATCGCTAAATCGAATATCGAGTATCTTCTAAATCGCTCAATCATAATGATATCCGATTGATGAGATGTAGCGACGCAGCGATATTCGATCTTTTTTGATTTCACGAAATTCACAATCGATGTAAGTTGCCTTCTAAATCCAAGTATTATTGAATTCCTTTTAGCGATCATCCCGTTCGCTTTTTACCTTGTATTCATGTCAAAGGAATTAATCAACATCCGAAAAACACTTCATCGCTTTCCCGAACTTTCCGGCAATGAGACCTCGACGGCTGAACGGATTGCGAAAGAACTGAATTCGTTTCAACCTGATAATCTAATCACCGGGCTTGGCGGAACCGGCGTTCTGGCTGCTTTTAACGCAAAAGAAAGCCGTGCAAAAAAAACCATTCTCTTTCGAGCCGAACTTGACGCCATCGCGGTGACGGAGGAGAGCGAAATTGGCCACCAATCCCAAAACAGGGGTATCATGCATGGCTGCGGGCACGACGGACACATGGCCATCATTCTGGGGCTTGGCAGGTACCTTCATCAAAACCCTCCAAAAAATCTGAATGTACTTCTTCTCTTCCAGCCTGCCGAAGAGACCGGTGAAGGCGCCGCCCTTGTGATGGAAGATTCGCGTTTCTCCAAACTGAAAATCGATCAGGCTTTTGCGCTTCACAATCTGCCCGGTTACGAAAAAAACAAAATCTTTATCAAAAAAGGTACATTTGCGTGTGCTTCAACCGGTGTGGAAATTACGATCAAGGGGCGGTTCAGCCATGCTGCTTATCCCGAACAGGGACTCAATCCCGCCTTATGTGTGGCTGATTTAATTCAGAATGCAGAAAAAACATTGAATAGATTTCGGGAAATGGATCCCTTGAATAAGACTGTGCCCACATTCATCCGGATGGGTGAGCCCGCCTACGGTATAAGTCCCGGTGAGGCGAAAATGGGTTATACACTCCGATCTGCCACTGATGAAGGATTGAAAAAAGGGCTGCAACTGCTGGAAGAAACGATTGAAGCGTCCGCTAAACAATTCAAAGGAACCATTAAAAAGCGCCGGGTTGAACCGTTTACTGCAACACTGAACAGTGATGAAGGCGTGAAAATCATTCAGCAGGCAGCAGCATCCACCAATACTCCCCTCGAGATCATGGACAGGCCTTTTCCATGGAGTGAAGATTTCGGCGAGTTCCGAAAGCAGTTCCCGATCACTATTTTCGGACTGGGTGCCGGGAAAAACCACCCTCATCTCCATTTTGAAAAATATGACTTTAATGATGATCTGATTCCGGCCGGGGTTAAAATCTTTTCGGAAATTGTTGAATCTTATTCCGCGTTATAGTTTTTTGTGCGGTTTGAGGATTTGATTTTTCAGATTAGAAATCATCCCTCTCACCTTTACATTTGAGTGTTTTCTAACCCGGATATCTCACAGTTATCTATATAAACATCACGTATGTTATTGACATATATTTGTTTGAAATCCGTTTATTTTGTTATAAAAAATTGCAGAGTGTATTTGTGACGAAATTTGTCCCTCAGCTGCGTTGAATATAAAATGACGTGCTCAACGTACTCAGGTACGTTTCCGCTGCCATTTTATCTTCGCCTTGCTGAGAAAAATATTTCTTGGTGAGATATCCTTGCTAAAACCCCCCAACACTTGAGGAATTGAATCTCCGGTGTTCTAAAAATGCATCATAAAAAATTTATGAAAAACCATTTTCTGCAACCTTCCTGCATTGAGTTAGACCGATCGGCTCTCAGGCATAATCTTCAATTTCTGAGAAAAAAAGCGAGAAACGGTGTTCGGATTTCTTCGGTCATCAAGGGAAATGCGTATGGACACGGAATTTCTTCGTTTATGCCAATGGCAGAAGCTGCCGGAATGGATCATTTTTCGGTGTTCAGCGCCAATGAAGCGGATGCAGTCATCCGGTTTGGACAAAACCCGGAAACCATCGTCATGATTATGGGAATGATTCGTGATATTGAGATGGAATGGGCTATTGAGAATGGAGTGGAGTTTTACCTTTTTGAACATCAGCGGCTTGAAGCTGCTTTCCAAACAGCCAGAAAAATGAGGAAGCAAGCGAAAATTCATCTTCAAATCGAAACGGGAATGAACCGCACCGGCTTTGATGAACCCGAATGGAAAGCTGTCTTTGAGTACGTCAAAAAGGGCAGTACACACCTTTCTCTGCGGGGAATCTGCACTCACTTTGCAGGGGCAGAATCAATTGCAAATTTCTATCGGATTCAGCGACAAAATGAGCAGCTTCAAAAAGCGGTAAAACTCGCCACAAAAATCTTTGGAGTGAGACCTTTGGTTCATGCCTCAAGTTCGGCAGCCTTCCTCACCCATTCAGACAAACACTACGACATGGTGCGTATCGGCATCGCTCAGTACGGCTTCTGGCCCAGTATGGAGACGTATATGCATCACCTCAAAACTGAAAAACTGAAAGAAGCAGAAGACCCGCTGAAACGCGTTCTTACCTGGAAAAGTGAGGTGATGAGCCTTAAAAAAGTGGAGAGTGGAGATTTTATCGGTTATGGTAACGTATACCTGGCTGGAAAAGATATGACCATCGCCACGGTACCCATTGGTTATACTCACGGTTTCGGACGAAATCTGACCAACACCGGTTATGTGCTGGTGAATGGTGTCCGCGCAGGGGTGGTAGGCCTGGTAAACATGAATATGATCACAATCAATGTTTCCGACATTCCGGATATAAAAAAAGGAGACGAAGTGGTTATGATCGGCAGACAGGGAGAGGACGAAATTACCGTAGCCTCGTTCGGAGAGATGACCAACAACCTGAACTACGAAGTGCTGACCCGGCTGCCTTCGACGATTCCACGGACGGTGGTAGGTTAAGATAACATTAATTGATTTCTAAACTATATTTAGCACTTTATTCAAGGAATCTCATTTTAATGAATGGCATATCATCAGTAAAACACTGTGTGATTCCTCATAGCAATTCACTTATTGCAGTCACTTGGTTTAAATTATACTTCCATTGTTTTATATACTTTGTAATACAAATTGCCCGTTGCCTCTGTAGCACATTTGAACTACATTTAACCAAAATAATATAATCATGTCTACAAAATCAACAACAGTGCGGGCAAGGATAGAGCCTGACCTGAAAAAAGAAACCGAAGATATTCTTGACGAATTGGGAATTAACACAACTGAAGCCATTCGCATCTTTTTCAAGCAGATAAAACTCCATAATGGTTTACCTTTTGATCTTAAAATCCCTAATGAGTCAACTCATCAGGCCATTCAGGATGCTAATTCCAGAAAAGATCTGAAAAAACTTGAGTCACCTGATGATCTTTTTGAAGACCTTGGTATTTGAAGAGATATTAATAATCCCGTTTTGTTCACTAAGAAACTTCTATTTCCAGGCCTTACATGCCAGTGACGATACCACTATCTGACATTCGAAATCAAATGATCAGAGTCAGATGAAAACTATTTCGCGTACGAGCCGATTCAAAAAAGACGTCAAAAAAATGAAAAGAAGGGGTAAATCTTTCGATGTCTTTAAGCACATTATTAGAAAATTGGCACGAGGTGATGTACTTGATGAAAGATACCACGATCACAAACTGATTGGTGATTATATTGGTACACGTGAGTGCCATATTGAACCGGATTGGTTATTAATCTATGAAAGCACCGATGATGAACTTATTTTAATTCGGACAGGCAACTGCCACCACTAAATTGATAATCCATTCCAAAAAATTCTCTCACGAAAACCCAAACATCACCATTCCCACCATACAGAGAGCGGCGAAGGCGAGCAGTTTAAGCAACAGTGGCATACAGAAGCGAAACCATCGGTCGTATGGAACACCGGCCATACCGAGGATGCCCATCAGTACGGCATTGGTTGGAACAATCATATTGGCAAAACCGTCGCCAAAGAGAAAAGCCTGAACGGCAATCTGACGGGAAACGCCCAGAATATCACTCAGCGGTGCCATCAGCGGCATGGTGACAAACGCCTGTCCGCTCCCGGAAGGTACAAACAGGTTGAGAATCGTCTGCATGATCATCATTCCCACCCCGGCCAGTTCGGGTCCCACGGTGGATAGAGGAACTGAAAGGGCGTTCACGATGGTGTGGAGAATCTCCCCGTCTTCCATAATCAGGGCGATGCCGCGGGCCACTCCCACAAGAAGCGCGGTCTCGGTTAGTTCCTTTGCCCCGATCACAAACTCCTTCGCCATCAGGCTGGGGCCGATACGTGCGATGATTGCTGTAACAATTCCCAGAATCAAAAAGGCTGCACCCAGTTCGGTCAGGTACCAGCCGTGGGTACGGATTCCATAAACGGCAATTCCCAAAGCCAGGATAAACGAGGTAAGAATCAAGAGATGTGTTAGTTTAAGAGCCGGATACTCTTTGGGCGGGGCACCCGCATCGGGCGGCTCAATACCATCCATTAAACTTTTTGAAGGGTCAAGCTGAACACGGCGGGAATAACTCCATACGTGATGAGCACCGATCATCACAAATGGAACCATAATCGCCAGACGAACTTCCATTCCGGAATAGGTGGGCAGGCCAGCCACACCCTGTGCTACAACAACGGTGTACTGGTTAAAAGCTGCCGCTCCGTAACCGATTCCATACCCCGCTACTATGATTCCAACGGCCGTCATTGCATCCATATCCATGCTGCGGCAGAGTGCAACCAAAATCAGGACAAATGGGATGTATTCGGCAGAAGCCCCCACAGCACTCGACGCCAGCGCAAACACAAAAACCACGATAAAAATGAGAGTGCCCGGCCTTCCCCCGAGGTTTTCAAGAAGACGACCCAATAGGGCATCAATGGCACCGGTTTTGCGGATTACAGCCATCACTCCCCCGATAATAAAGAGAAAGAAAATAATATCCTGGGCGGCGGCGAACGCTCTGGGTATGGCAGTAAAAAGTGCCATTGGACTTAGCATTTCCCCATCTTCTGCCACCTGAAATGTTCCCGGCACCACAACTTCACGGCCATCTACCTCCTCTGTACCAAACTGCCCCTGAGGGATAATCCAGGTTAAAATCAGCGCACCCACCATCAGAAAGAAGAGCAGGGTGAGTGTGTGGGGCATTTTAAATTTCATGGAGATTGTCTAAAGGTCGTTTTGCTGTTCAGATGAAACCGTGCTATCCTGCATTATTCACCAAGAAAATTGGTTGTGGGCAAGGCGTCTCGGAAATGGTGGCGGAAAAGTACCTCAGTACGTTGAGCAAACCATTTCCGAGACAACGCAGCCCACACATAAATTTCGCAGTACGTGACAATACAATTGAATAAACTTTTAAAGTTTTTTCATGTAACTAACTGATGGAAATAGCAAGAAATCCAATCAACTTTTTTTTTGTGAATAATGCAGGATAAAAGTAAACAAGTGTTGAAATGTATACAAACGGGAGACGATCATTTCGCCACAATCTATTAACGAATAAATGCAGGCGATCCCCGTCGGCTCACTATTCAGCATCCCCGGAATTGCCACAGAGAATTGACCATCTCCGGTGGAACCCGTGAACCGGACTTCCCGGAGGCATCCGCCTCTCATCACCTGCATCAGCTCAAACAGTTCGACAGCGAAAAGGGCCAGACGGTGAAGGGCTGACATTACCCATATAATTAATTTAATTTACTTTAAAAATTTGATTATGATTTATCCGGCCTTGATCTTTTGGTTTGTCCCGAAGCCTCAAGGATTTTATTACTCATATCCATTTGAGTCGACGGGCTGGATTCCAAGGGTTTTGGCATTATTCGGCAGGCAGAAACTAAAATAATTATTGGCGTTATATTTTCCTCAGGAATTGCCATCTGAGTCTAATTACTAGCTTGAGAATCCATATTTTGCATTTATGTCTTGAACGGAGAGTGACCTTGGCGTATATTACCGCCAAATTTAATTATAGACAATCGCCATGACATCGACAAACACCCCCAACCTTCCGGACCTGAACCTGTCCAGGCTGAACATCCAGGACGACGACAAAGCCACCCGCAAGCTGCTCATGCTGGTCGAAGGCACCTTTGGTATTGGCGTCAAACAAAGCATTGCCAAGTACGGCTACAGCGAACAGCGCTATTATCAGCTCAGGAAGGAGTTTCTTCAACACGGCTCGCAGGCCCTGGTCGATCAAAAAACAGGTCCCAAGATCAACACCGTGCGCACCGATAAGGTAGAGAAGCAGATCATCCGGCTGCGGTTCCTTAATCCAAAGGATTCCGCAGCCGTCATTGCCCAGAAGCTGAACCAGATGGGCTATGCCATCAGCCAGCGAAGCGTCGAGCGCACCATTACTCACTATGGTCTTCAAAAAAAAACCTTTATACCTTAGACCCGGACAACCCTCCCGGGCAGGTAGAGCTTCAGGTTCAGCGCACCAAACGTAAACAGTCCCCTGTGAAGGTCAGCCTCCGCAACAACGAGCAGTATGTGCAGGATACCCTGATCAGGTATTTTGAGGATTTCCAAGCCTATAATTTCCGATCCGTCATGGAACTGGAGCCAGAGCATACTTACCTGCTTAAGGCGGAACGTTCGGATGGACAGACAAGCAGTGCCAAGGTGACACTGCCCCCGAACTTTCCCGATCCCAAAATTGAGCCAGGCCTTCCGCTTGTCCGTCTGCAATTAAAAGGTATTGAACATTTGGCGGATGTGAGTGTATCGTATGACGTTCGTAATAATAGAAACGGTTCCATAAGGAAATGGATATTTCATCATGCTCAGGATACGCTTGGATATCAATTGGTTAACCCTACGCCGGCAGATGAACATACTGTGACATTAGATATTAGCCACCACTGGTTGATGATTTGCAGATTTTATGAAACTGAAAATATCCCATATACAATCATACAAAGTGAGCTTTATACTGCTTCTGCCAGTCCGGAATGGCGAATTTTTTCAAAAGGGGATGCTCTGGAAGCACAACTGCCGGATATTGGAAACGTGGAAAACGGAACCGGATATCTGGCCGGAATTACCAGCCAGACGTTCGCCATGCCTTGCGATTTTTGCAGACAGGAGGACTGAATCCGGGATGAACCATTTTACCGTGAATGTTCATCGTGAGTGAACAGGTCCCGAAAGGCCGGTACTGTGAAGAGCACGAGTCAAAAGTGACAAGGTAAAGGATTTCAACCGGACAGATTAAAGATGTGCACAAGAGTTCAGCTTTAGACGATGAAAGTAATTCTGTTTCCATTTTTCACACCATCATACTCATCATCAATCATTGATTGAATGCCATCCGTCTGAGCTCTAACCGGATGATACGACACCAAAATGGATACAATGAAAAAAACAGGCATTGAAATTAATTGTGTTCTGCTTTTTATGAAAATAAGATTTGGATTACATACCTTCGATCCTATCGAAATCAAAAAAAATGCTTCTTTTTTTCTTATAATCTGTCCGGATCGTACTGAAAGATCCTCTTTATCTACTCCACAACACGGTTTCTCCCATGCTCTGTCAAAATGGCTTAGAAGCGCGGGTGGATCCATCTAACTTTATGACTATATGATGAAAATTACGATTGCCGTAACATGGAAGTATGTAATTGCGGGTTCTCTTTTTTTCT